>JAOTTW010000077.1 GCA_029864235.1 Candidatus Nitrosopumilus sp. | reverse complement strand
CAGATGATAAAATCTCTCCAATAGCTTTTAGTTTTTCATCTTCAGTTGACAAGATGTCAATTTTGTCTGAAACGTTGTTCTTCTGAATCTATTGAAACTTAATTCAACATAATTCTGTGATTAAGACTTTGGATATCATAATAGAATTTTTTGGGGATATGGGATTTGAAGATTGAATACAACTCTGAAGACAATTTGCCCTCACCAGAATCAGTATTATTTTAGGTAAATTCTTTAAAGTTATTGAAGGTAGTCAAACGAGTATTCAGAATAGATACAATAGTAAAATCCCTTGATTTGGAATCAAGTTTCAAGGTGATGTTATATCGTGGTATTCTTCAGGTTAATTTATTGGAGATATAAGTTCCATATTCAATTGGATGGTACTATGTATTAACAACTAAATGATTGGGATATGAAGAAAGGCTTTCAATTATACATAAGAATAGTCATTGTTGGTTCTGTTTCTTAGAGATCGTGTTTTGATGTTATAACCGGAAGGCAGCAAAGTTGGATGCAAATCAACGTGCTATCATTTAATGGAAATACAGAATTGTATAGATGATATCTCTTTTTTCATTTTTTACTTAATCATTTAGCTGATCATCCAATCAACAATTGTTAATGTACTATGATCAAATGTGATTAATTTTAGTAATTTGTATTGGCTAGTAAAGCAAGAACAGCTGCAAAGAAAACAACAAAATCTGCAGAATTTAAGAAGAGATCTGCAGCTGCAAAGAAAGCCGCAGCTACAAGAAAACGAAACGCAGCAAAGAAAGCAGCTCCTAAGAGAAAGTCAGTAAGAGCTAAGAAAACTGCATCTAAAAGAGTAGCAGCTAAAAAATAAGAACTGTAAAAATGATATAGATAATCAGTTCTTTTCCTTTTTTCTAAACACTTCTCACCAGATTATGTTCTAAAATAAAAATGGCTAATAACCTTCTTCACCTGGAAATAGCAAACACCAATAGTTTGCGTTAGTTTTTACAGATTTTTTCTGACCTACTTTACATGGACCAAATAATTTACCAGCTGCCAGTTCTGCCTGGTAGTTGGGGACTCGTTGAATCTGCTTAACTATTGCAGGAGTTACAAAAAAAGAACTTACCTGTTGACTTTTAATATCAAAGGATTCTACAGTATAAATGATGTAATAGTCTGTCATTCCATCATCACCGATTGCACTTTGTGACGTAAATTGTGATGGTTTACCTCTATTAGTACGAAAATCCTTGATGTTGATAATTCTGCCTAAAATCTTTCCAATCCCAACGGCTTTAGTTTGTTCTTGTGGTTTATTGTAATCACCCAAATTGATTTTAGTTTGTATTGTTTCACTCATTTATGTTCATCATCTTCTATACTTTCCAAGTAATTCTAATTGAGTTCTCTCTTTCAAAAAATGATGACATAGAGTCAACATGGATTACCTGTGGGGTTAGATTACTAATCTACATTTTCAGTATTCGATACTCTTAACTAATGCTTAGAGATTATCTAATATTGTAAAATCTTATTCAGAAGATAACACTGGGTTGATACCGTACTTCGGATAACAGCTTTTTCAAATGCAAATCATGGTATTTCTGAACAGAAGAAATTAGTACTATTTGAGATTTAGGATCTACTTTTTATTTTAGATTGACGCATTATTTAGTGAAAGCTGACACAATCTCCTATTGTCTAAATCTTGGCGATTGTTTACCAGTCTGAGCATACAGGCAGGGCTGTGTAAAGGTTGTTCCGCGATAGTCAGCTTTCAAAGTTTTATCAGCTATCAAAAATGTTTTTGTGATGAATTTGACTTGAAATATGTAAAACGATCAAAAATTATTTTTTGACTTTAGGCTAAATCTAAAATTATGAACTTACTACCATTAGTGAGATGAAATATGTTACTAAGTTCAAATTTTATTTTTCTTATAAAAAATTGTTCAAAATATTAGAATTTTACCTCAAGAAGTAAGTAGGAATTAAGTGTCGCCTAACTACGGGGTTTTGTTCGAAGTACTGCTCTACAACATGGGCACCTTACTGAATCAGTATCCAAAAATAATCCACAAAAAGTACATCTTTTCTGGCCAAGTGAATACCTTAGACCATTTCTGACAGATTTACCTTCAAACTGGTAGCAAAGACCTCTGCAACTTCGTCCCATCAGAATCTTCCCCTTGTCAACGAATTGTGACAGCATGGACACCTGTGATATCTTGAGATTAGATATTCATCACATACTGAACACCATTTTTTGTTAATTGAAGAGTTTGATTTTCTAAATGGAGCATTTGCTTTGTAGTACCTACATATGCTGGAACAGAAATTTGTACTCATGTCATTTCCCTGTATCTAGCAGGCACATACCTCCTCTCTTTGAAATTTAAAGTCGCAGTCTTTGCAGTAAATCCCATAGTTGTCAATTTTGACACCAATGTTACCACATAGAGTACAAATCCGGATTGAATTTTTTACCACTCTCTTTCTCTGCTCAAATTCATAGTCTAATTTGGTGTTTGTGTTGTTCATTGTACTTAATAGGAATAATTCCTATTAAAGTGTTGTTATCTATTAGGAATTATTCTTATTAATTAATAAATATTAAATAGAGAAAAACTGTATAATTAACATGCAATTAGAGCAGATTGTAGATTCTCTAAGAGATGAGGGGCACAGAATCACGCCTCAGAGAATAGCAATTATGGATTATCTTCTACATACGGGAGATCATCCAAGTGCTGATCAGGTACACATCATAGTAAAAAAGAGATATCCAACAGTAAGTCTATCAACAGTATACAAGACACTAGATCTACTAAGAGAGAAAAAGCTTGTAAATGAGATTGAAGTTGAAGGAGAAGCGAGATTTGATGCACATGTTGATGAGCATATCAATTTGGTATGCCTTAACTGTGGTAAAATTGATGATATTGATGAAAGATCATTAAAAAATATCCAGTTAAGGGTTGCAAAAAAATCAGAGTACTTGATTATTAAAGGAAGTTTTGAGATGCATGGTTATTGTCATAAGTGTAAATCAAAATTCCAATAAATTTTAGATTTAAAATTTCAATCTGTTTTCATTTCTACTATCAAAAACTATCTATCAGGTAAATGCTTGCAGAATTTTTTTAGATTATTTTCATGAAGATCATATATTTGAGTGAGATATTGATCTTGAATCATTCTGTAATTTGTTATCATGTTATAGGACTGACGAATATTAGGCATTTCTGCAAACTTGATTTTTACAAGATTTAGTTACAAAATTAAATGGCGTAACCCTTTTCACGCAGAACTCTGAGAGATTTCCTCTCATTATCAGGTCGTCATAACGCCTGATTACCATTTTTGTTCTGCAGGGTTACGCACTTTATTTGGTTTTTGTGATGTCTAGTGACATCAAAATAATTTGTCAGATAAACTATTTAACATTGAATACAGAACTTTTGAACATTTGTTTAATTTAGAAATCTTTTCATTGTGAAATTCGGCTTGAAATAAATTATTCAGAAAATTATGTTTCAAAACTCATTTAAGATCGTAAGAAAACAGAAACAATCATGTTGTCGTATATGCTTCTAAATTGTAGTCCAGGTTCTGAAGCAGAGGTGATTTCTGAAATAAGCACAGTTCCAGGGGTTATGGAGGTAAATGGGTTATTAGGAAAATATGATGTATTTGTCAAAATATCAGCTGAAAATCCTAATGCCATGGAAATGGCAGTATCAAAAATCAGAAAGGTGAAGGTGATTAGTAGTCATACACTTCCTGTGGTTTATGGTCAAGGTGGCTCAATTGATAAAGAGATTAATCAACCATGAGTTTGATTATAGAAAAAATATTCTAAATTTAGTTCATTGTGCTATTCTGATAACAATGAGGAAATTATTTTTGAGATATCTTTCAAGTAATGCTTTACAGATGATTTTGGAGTTTGAGATTTTCTTCGGTTAATTCTGTTCATTGCTAAATTTCCAGCTGTAATAACACATGAAAAAAGATTGGAGAACGTTAGCTTTGATGTGTTTTCGTTTCTATCTGCATTAACTCCGCTTCACCAAAAGATTTCTGCACTAGTCTTGCAATTACCTTCATCTTTATCATTTGATGAGGCAAAACCAAGACTAGAAAATTTATTTTATTTACTACCTGATAATTTTTTGTATTCAATTGAGGGCCAACATGAATCCTGGTTTTTAGATTATGCAGTAAACTGCCTAAAACAATATCTACTTGGTTTGAAATGAAGTTACAGGAGTGAATAATCTAATGTCTGTTACATTAGATTGTGTCTGTTAGATTAATTGAAGATTGTTCTATTCCAGATACAAATTTTGACAAGATATCAAAGGACAGAACTGATGTAATAAAGCAGTGGGCCAAGAACCTGAGTTCACAAAAAATTCCCCTTGTAATGATCATGGCAAATAATCATTTTGAGGGTTTGGTCCTGCAACTGTAAATTCATTAAGATTGAAGCTGGTAATGCCAGAACTGATCTAGGAAGAAAAAAAGCAAAGAAAGTTGATCTAGAAATTTTTAAAAAACTAAAAAATAAATGAAATGACAATATTGTAAAAATCCTTAGAAGTATTCAAAATACCAAGTAAATTAATAATTAGAAAATATTTCAAAAAACAATTGAGTTACAACTTTTTGGATCATGCAACTGATGCAATTATTGAGGTAAAAGCAAAGGACCTCAAAGAGGCATTTACTGTAACAGCAAATGCAATCATAAACATCACACTTGATCAGGACAAGGTAGAAGAAAAAGATCAAAAGGAAATTGTAGCAAAAGGTAAGGATCTAAGATATCTTCTTTTTAGTTGGCTAGAAGAAATAACATTTGTTCTAATCACCGAAGGATTTGCAATTAGGAGAGTGGAGTTGGACATTTCAGAAAATAATGGATATATCATCAATGCAATGGCATTTGGCGAACCTCTAGAATTTTCAAAACATAATTTCAAGGTAGAGATCAAGGCTCCAACATTTTACGATATGGAAATAAGTAAGAATGGGGAGGTCTACATGAGATTTTTGCTTGATTTGTAATTTTGTGAATAATTATTTGCAATAAACAAGAAGAAGTTATACGCGTTTTTTAAAAATAAATTATGAAAACTAGTCATATGAACATAAAATTGACAGGGTTTGCAGTATTTTCGTTATTTACTCTAATGATTGTGCCAGTACATGCCGATGTTACCTCAGTATCACTTGTAAAGAGTTTTTACACAAATGATGAAAGTATTGCATTTAAGGGAATAGAATCAACAGGTAGCCAATCAGTATTTGTAATTATTCGTGACCCGAGTGGAGCATTTCAGGGTATGGTGTCTGATCCTGTATCTGATCCAGATGGAATCTTTTCAACTATCCCAAGAGCAGTTGATGTGTTTTTTAAATCAAAAGGAATCTATGATGCAACTGCATTTACTGATGAACAAAAAGAAAGTGAAGGAATAACATTGCAGATAGAGTATGATGGCGACAAAGTTTTTCTTGTTCCAGATTTTATTTTAGCATTAAAATCAATTTCAGATAAAACAATTGAGGAAGAAAAGACTCTGTCATTTACTGTATCACTTGTAGAAATTACAGATGATGTAATATTCAGTCTAGAAAAAAATCCTCCATCAGGGGCTACAATAAATTCTGATACTGGAAAATTTACATGGACCCCAACTAAATCGCAAGCTCCAGGTTCTTACACATTTGATATAGTAGTAAAGAAAGGAGGGCTGGAAGACAGAGAATCTATCAAAGTGACAGTAACAGAAAAACCTGAACCAGTAACACAAAAACCAAAGCCTGAACCAGTTGTAACAAAAGATCCAGAACCAAAAACTACAGAGCCTAAAGAGGTAGAGATACCAGCCACATTTGTGGATACTAAATTGGATCCGCAGTACTATGTTGACAGATACAACAATGAGCCAAAATACAAGGAATGGTTTGATGATAATTATTCAGAGTATTCTTCTATTTATCAGGCAGTTGGGTTAGAGGAGCCAGTAGAGCTGGCACCATTTGTGGATACTAAATTGGATCCGCAGTACTATGTTGACAGATACAACAATGAGCCAAAATACAAGGAATGGTTTGATGATAATTATTCAGAGTATTCTTCT
>JAOTTW010000017.1 GCA_029864235.1 Candidatus Nitrosopumilus sp. | reverse complement strand
TTTACCCATTCTAGAATTAGTTTTGATGATATTCCAGTTTTTTCAGCAAGGTTTTTGCGACCCTTTGGGGTTTTTCCTGTATCAAGCAAGTGATCTGAATTTTTTACCCCTGCAGACTCAAGTTTTTTTGCATAAGCAGTACTAATTCTTTCGATCTCCGTAATTTTTAACGTGGTCATTTTGACTTAATCTAGGTTAATATAAAAACTATTAAATATTTACAATTCATACTAATAAACGAATTAATTCTGTATAATGATAAAATTGTGCAGAATATAAAATTGTAATTCTCATCAAGTGATTGTAAGTATGTAATAATAAAATATCTAAAACATTTCTAGGATATAGATCTTAAATATGTTTATTATATTGAAATTGATTGCTTGCATTACATGGAAGAAAAACGAATTATGGTATGTTTAGATGGTTCTAAAGATTCTATTCGTGGACTAAGAACCGCTATTTTATTTGCAAGACAATCAGATTCCATGATTGTTGGCGTTCATATTGATACTACACAGGGGGCAATTACAGCAATGTCTGCTCCAAAGATAAAAGAGGAAAAGTGGTCAAATGAAACAAGAAAAATAATGCAAATTGCTAGAGACAAGGCTAAACAAAGAGGGGTAAAGTTTGAAGGAATTGTTATTGCAGGCTACAAAGCGGGTAATGATTTGGCAAATTTTGCAAACAACCCAAAAAGTAAGATTGAACAGATTGTTATTGCTGCAAGGGGTTTGGGATTTCCAAAAGAGACATTTTTTGGCAGTACATCCAACTTTGTTTTATACAAAGCAAAAGTTCCAGTTACAGTTGTAAAATAAAATCATGATCAGAAAGGCATTCTTTTCTCATAAATCAAAATGAATAAAAAACTGTCTCAACATCTGTGGTGTTCTTTTCTAGTGCTAATGGTATATTTCGTAAATTTAATTTTTAAGCAAACCAACCAAACTTGAAGAAAAAGGTTATTAAAAATTGCAAACAGATGCTCAACTTGTAAAAAGGAATTTCAAAGCATAAAAAGTCAATATTGTTCTCTTAACTGTGAGGTATTGGATATATCCTGTATGATTTTTAAATATAGCAAATGATGAAATGATTTATTGAAGAATAAGAATCAACATATCTTTTTATTAAGAATAGAAAGGATCTCTTCTCAATCATAAATACACAATATAATTTGTATTATGAAGAAGTTGGTTTGTTGGATATTGTTAATTAATGCAAAAATCAATAAAAAATCATGACAGATGATTCAGATTTACTTGAAAAACAATTAGAGGTAAATAATGAGGGAGTCAAAAAACTTGAAAAACATAAAGAAACTATAGAACCAGAGTTAAAAAATCCCAAGTCAGAAAAAGATTATGAGAGGCTCAAAGAAACTATGAAACGCTTAGATCGTAATTTACAAATTGAATATGAACAACATGATAGACTAGTTAAAGCGATAAATTCCAAGGTTAAATTCTAAATTATTTATTCTTGCTAATTGATAAATAGCATTACATTTCTATTCTTTTGAAAAATTAATAACAGTGCGTCTGTAGAAACATAACCCTTTCCTGATACTACAAGTTTTTCATACGGTAAATTGTTTACAAACCATTCTTCTTTATCTGATTTTGAGAAAGGATCCGGTTTGTGTTGTAGAATGATTTGATTGTCTTTTTGTTTTATTGATATTCCGTAACCTGAAAGGAATTTTATGTTGTAGTGATTTTTTTGACCTTTAAGAGTCATTTTTAGAATTCTTATTCATTAGAAAAAAACCAGTACCGATTCCAACATTGATTATGATGAATAATGGAATTCCAACAAACCACATGCAAACTGGACACATAAAATAAGGAATAACAAATCCAATAATTGCTAAGCAGACCCAGATTAGAATAATGATTTTTCGTTTCACATCCACATCGTTTTGTTTGTCAACTTAAGGATTTCCAACAAATCATAACGTCAGTAATTACCTAGACACATTCAAAGCATAGCACAAACCTAGGCACGAAAAGGGGGGATTCTATTTTTACTCTTTGTCGATAAACTCGTTAACACCGGGTGGTTCAGGTGCAAGTCCTTTTCTTTTTCTAATATCTGCAATGGCTGCGGCATGCATTGATTTTGGAACTTCAGACCATGCCTTAAAGGAGGTATTCCATGTGGCACGACCAGCAGTTTGTCCTCTCATTTCTTCAGATAAAGTAAATGTTTCAGAAGCTGGAATTTCACCTGTTATGATACTAGATGCGCCTTTTTGTACCATATCAAGAACCTTACCACGTTTACCAGAAAGTACAGTTGCAACATTTCCAACCAAATCAGTTGGAACTCTAACCTCAATTGCAAGCATTGGCTCTAAGATAGTTGTACCAGCAGTTAAAAGTGCACCCATACATGCACGTCTAGATGCAGGGCCCAATTGAGATAAACCACGATGAGCAGTATCCTCATGAGGTACAAAGTGAGTGAATGTGAATTTACAGTCCCTCATCTGTTCTTTACATAGTGGGCCTTCTTTCATGACTTCTTCAAATCCAGAGTTTATTGAATCAGTAGACTCTTGAACAAACTGAACGCCTTTGGTACCATTTATCAAAACATTACCACGTGAATCAAATTTCATCACTCTCTTAATTGTATCAGTATCCCAGCCTTCTTTCTTTAAAAGTTCAGCCACTTCTTTTTTGTCTTTCATGTCACTGATTTGACCAATTCTAAGCATGTTGGCAATATTTGGCTCCAGTGGCTCTACTTTCATGAAAATTTTGTTGTGTCTGTTTGGAGATTTTGACATAATTGGATTACAACTGCCTTTGACAGTTTCTCTGTAATTAATAAGAGGTTCAGAGGTAACAATGTCTACTTTTGCATCTTGAATTCTATGAGTTGCAACATCAAGGTGCAACACACCCATACCGGCAACTATTGTTTCACCGCTTTCCTCATCAATTTTTACAACCAGATTAGGATCTTCAATTGTTAACTGCTTGAGAACTTCGACTAGTTTTGGCAGATCTTTAGGATGTTTGGGCTCAACTGCAACTTGAACTACCGGTTCTGAGACATATTTTACTCCTTCAAACAAAGGCATCTCTTTTATAGAAGAGATAGTGTTTCCCGCTCTGGCTTCAGTTAATCCCAATAGCGCAGGAATATTTCCAGCACCTAGCTCACCAACCTGTTCTCTTTGGTTACCCATGAAAAAGTTAACAGATTGAACTCTACCTTCTCTTTTTGCATCAATAATGTTAATTGTTTGACCATCCTTAATTTTTCCAGAAAAAAGTCTTCCAATTGCAACAGGGCCGGCTGCAGGATCTAAGACCATATTTACAATCATCATAATTGTTGGACCATCATCACTGCAAGCCAACAATGCCTTACCAATATCAGAATCTAAATCACCATGCCAAATTTGTGGAATTCTATAACGCTGTGCCACATGTGGTGGTGGATGATGTTTTACAACCATTCCCAATACAGCATCAGCTAATGGAGCTTTTTCTACAAGTTCAGATACCTTTTCATTTTGATATGCATCAATTACGTCTTTGAATGTAATTCCTCTTTCCTTCATCAAGTCAATATTGATGGCCCATCTATCTTTTGCAGAACCAAATGTTACACTGGCATCCTGAATGGATACTTTCCATTTTTCCTTGTATTCTTGTTCTGCATAAGTATCAACTAGTTGATTAAAATTAGATACAACTCCTGCAAGTGTTTCTTGCATTTTTTCAGGAGTCAATCGGAGTTCTTTGATTAGTCTGTCTACCTTATTTATGAAAAGTACTGGCTTTACACGCTCCTCAAGTGCCATCCTTGTTACAGTCTCAGTCTGAGTCATGATCCCTTCAACGGCATCACATACAACTACTGCCCCATCAATAGCCCTAAGACTTCGGATAACCCTACCACTGAAATCTACGTGTCCAGGAGTATCAATCATGTTAATGACATATTCAGTACCTTTTTGTGTAAAATGTAAAGTAACATTTGCCTGATAAATTGTAATTCCCCTTGCCTGCTCTTCTTTGTCAAAGTCCATTGCCAATGCCTTTCCAGCAGCTGAGGGAGCAATAATTCCCGAATAAGCTAAGAGACTATCACTCATAGTGGTTTTTCCATGGTCAACATGAGCAATAACACCAAAGTTTCGAATCTGTTCTTTGTTTTTGATAATTTTCAAAACTTCACTTGTTGACTTGAATTTTACCATATTCGCAAGCCCCGTTATTCAGGTATTAAATCTTATGAGAAAAGATCAATAGATCATATTGTTACTTACACTTCGAAGTTTTTTTGCCAAAACAAAATGACAGTCTAGTTGTCTCTTTTTTTTTGCTTCAAAAAGAGGCAATAGTTGAGAAAAGTATGTGTAATAAAGTACATCAGAGATCTTGTTTTTTGATTTAAAATTAGGATGGATTATATTTAATCTAATTTTTTTCAGATTCTTTACAAGTTGTATGTTGTGAGAGTTTTTTTCTTCAAAAATTATTACAGTATCACCTTTTTTGATTGAAAACAATTCCATATGAGAGAATTGCTCTATTCTCTCAAAATATGCACTATATCCCAAAATTTCATAGAATTTTGCTGCACAATACATCGCTAAAGGATAGGTTGTCAAGTTTCCTAATACAAAAATTCTTTTTGATAGTTTTGATTTTTTAGCATCTGCAAACGCTTGTTTGTATATTTTAGAATCATCAGGGATTGAAATATTTTTTACAAGAGATATGCATGTTAATGCACTTTCTAAAAAGCTGATACTTCCTGCAGTAAAGACATCAGAATTTGGAGATTTCAAGAGGATTGTACCAGTACAGGTTTTTGCCAGATTACTGTTTAGATTAGAGGTAATCGCAATGGATTTTTTGGCCATTTTTGCGACTTTGATGTTTGAGATAGTTTTTCCAGAAATCGAAATAAAATAAACAGTCTTATTTTTTGAGAGGTGTTTATTTTTTAATAAATCAAGAGGATCAAAAGATTTGGCTTTAAAATCTGAGAAAGATTCTGCAAGCATTGCTGATGCCAATGAATCACCACTTCCAGTAAAAATTAGGTTTTTTTGTTGATTTTCAGACAGAGGTTTTTGTTTTTGAAATTGTTTCAAGAAAGAGGACTGGAGTTGGATGTCTTTTTCATATGCCTCTAATGTTTTCAATAATTAGTCAGAATATTCTTGGATATATTAGAAAATCTATTTTTTGAATCAAACATTATTTGAATTAATTTAATGAATGACAACCCTAAACACAATAAAACATGTGGTTTTGATTTTTATAACCACAATTAACAAACCGAGTGTGGAAATTTCCGTAGGACACACTCCTGATTCAGATGATGCTTTCATGTTTTATGGCATGTTTACAGGAAATGTTTCATCTTCAGACTTTACAGTAAAACACGTAATTGAAGACATTGAAAATCTAAACAAAAAAGCAACAAATCCAGAACTAGATGTAACTGCAATATCAGTTCACGCATGTGCGTACATTTCAGGGTATACAGTTTTGAGAAGTGGAGGAAGTTTTGGAATTGGTTATGGGCCTATTGTTACGGCAAAAAAACAAATGACAATTGAGGATATTAAAAAATCAAAAATTGCAATTCCAGGTAAAATGACATCAGCATTTTTGCTATTACAGTTAATGATTGGGAAATTTCATTATGTTGAGATGAATTTCAGTGACATACCAGAGGCAGTAAAATCAGGCAAAGTGGATGCAGGCCTTGTAATTCATGAGACGCAGCTTTCATATGAACAGGAAGGGAACGTCAAAATTCTAGATGTGGGGGAATGGTGGGATAAAACTACAAACGGATTACCTGTACCATTGGGAATTAATGTAATGAAAACTAGCTTGGGCATGGATTTGATTCACAAATTTGATCAATACCTACAGGCTTCAATTGAATATGGATTAGAACATTTTGAGGATGCAATAGAATATGCGATGCAATACAGTAGAGGAAAACCAAAAGAGTTAATTGAGAAATTTGTAAAAATGTATGTTAATCAAGTAACTGTCAACATGGGAGATAAAGGAGAAGAATCAATAAGGCGTTTATTTGAAATGGCAAAAGAAAAGAGTCTTGTACCAGACTTTGAACTCAGTATTGCCATCAGGTAATTATATTACAAAAAGTTGTCAAACCCATGGGTGACGGAATTGGAGGGCCAGTTATTGGTTGTTTGTCACATAATGCATTTGAATTACTGGTAACACATTTTCGTAAAGATAACAAAGAAGAGTATGGTAAGACTGAAAAAATAATTATTGCAAAAATCGATGATCCTGAAAATCCACAGTACTCAGAACCATCATTAGAAGACTTGGAGCGAGCTCTAAAAGGAAAATTTGTTTCATGTAATGTACAGTACAGAGACTTAAAGACAGATGCATTGGTATGTAACGTCTTTGTTCAAAAACCTCCAGAAGGGTTCTAGTGTCAAAATATTGAAATGCCTAATATATGATAAAATCAAACAAATAGTGAAAACTAATGGTATTACTTGATAAAAAAATTTTTTCTGGGGGAATTGTCTTGTTAATTGTGGGAGGAATAATTTTGATTTACTTGAATTCAATGATCCCTGTGGGTCAGGCTGGAATGACCGAAGAAGAAATTCTAGATTTAATGATTAAAGAACAAGAAAACAAAGACATGAACACACTTGCAGGAATTTTGTTTGGAACAGGGTTTTTGTTAGTTTTAATTAGTTTTGGAGCCAGAAGAAGAAACAAAGGTAGCCCTAAAAAAGAAGAGAAAAAACCAATGTCATAGAACTTTTTCCACATTATCCTAAATTAATTAGGAACTTATTTCTAGTACAAAGTGAAAATTCATTTGTTTATTATTATTTGATAACCTTTCTGAGGGCTTTATTAATAATATGTGAAAAGATAGCACCTTGATTCAAACTCAATCTTTTCTGACTGAATCTTTCTAAGTTTAGATGCAATGTCATCATCAAGCATTAGTTATTAGCCATTATCAAAGATTAGCACCAGATGAGCCTTAAAATCTATTAGAAGATATTAAAATATGGAATGAGAAAGATTAGGCCCAAAAATTTAATCTTTTAAGATTCATTTTTCTGGCCCCATTTGTGTTCAATCTGCAGGTGAATCTCTAGTATTTGAGCTGATTCAAGAATAGTATGATAGATGAGACATCGATACATAAGGAATCAACTAAAACAATTTTGTAATTTAATACGTGGTAACTGAGAAACTTGTGAAAAATTTGATAGTAACCAAAACCACTTTGTTATCCATTGACAACAAATCTTCACACATTTGTTTTCATCTATGTGAGGTTTGGAATCACTTGATTACTATCATTATAATTATAACATTAAAGAATAAAAAGGTAATTGTATATTTTCTTAACATTTGTTTATATTTTTATGTGATTCTTAATAAAATTAAATCAGAGGATGATGATGACTCACTAGTAAATATCAAAAAGAAACCAAGAATTGTTTATCAAATATAGAGTGAAAGACAACAATTCAGAGACATTTTCAGATATGGCCTACCACATTAAAAAACAATTAAAGAAACCAACTAATCTCAGCAAAGGTACGCAGAATATCAGGTTTTGAAGTATCACAAGATCATTCCTGATCTAGTAAATATTCAAAAAAAGGTTATCTCTTGCACAGGGTACAGGTAATGAACAAGGTGACTTATTGTGTTTAGTTTGGATCTCTAGTTTAAGAGGAAGAGGTTATGATGAAATTCTTTTGTTAGCCTTGTATCAAGTCCAAAAGAAACCCAAAAACTTTCCAATAAATTCAAACATGATTACTAATACAAAAATCCCAGATAATCATAAAAGGGACACAACGTTGACCCAGATTAAAACAATCTTCAATCATTCAGTTGAAATTATTATCAAATGAATTTGGATTTCAATGAGAAATGTTTGTAACAAGTGCAATGACACCTAGTTAGAAGTAATCCCAACTAAAGTGTTATTAAATGAGATCGGGATAACAACAGTCTCACCATACAATAAATGTAGAAGCTTTTGGTACTCAACATAGTTTTAACTTAGTTGATTAATAGTCTGGCCAATGCATCATTGCATGGGGTTGTAATGTTATTTTTATAAAGAAACACTAAGAATTTATTTATGCTGACAACAGATGGACAGTAAAACCAAGTATTGGAAAAGTATGTTTACTTTTTATCAGATTGACATAAACCTGTAAATCCACAATCTTGTATAGCATCTCAAGTCATCATAGTTTTTGCTTTTACATATTTGAACATTGTTTATAGTTGCTCATCATAGTAAAGAGTTAAAGAATATAAGATGAATATATCGATTTAAACCTAGTTCTGTCTAATTACTTCAAAACTAAATGAATTGGAATCATATTTCATTGATCTAATTGTTTCACCAATAATTTCAAACATTTTGCAATACATCTTGCATTGAATCTCAGACCAAATTGCGCCAAGAGAATGCTTTTGCATAAATACCGTGTTATCTTTTCTATCCCTCATTATCATGGCTATGCCATTCTCTCTATTCCACTCTAAGATTCTTCGACTTATCTCCACAAAATCAAGATTATCTACTTGGAATTCCATTTCAGCAATGATGATTTTGGCATTATGAACCACAATTTTAGCAATCTCGGTTTTCTTTATTGCATCATGACGTTTCTTTAAGATCTCACCTGAAAGGGTAATATCACCGCGATATTGTTTTGTTCTCTGAAAACGTAGCCAATCATGGACAATCTTTGCAGTCATTGCAGAAGGATTTGTTCCATTTTCTTTTACTATCTTTAGATATATTTCATGGTCTTCTTTGTTCAGTCTTACTCCGATTAGATTGGACATAATTTAATATCCACATTCCGGATTATTTATTATTTGTTAACATTTGTTAAGATTGTTATCACAGAACCAATATACTGCCAATTTACATTTTAATTCATGGAAACAATACTAAATACACAAAAGAATGAATTAATTTCAAATTTTGAGGAAAAAAAACAAAACGATCTGGACCAAAAAGAGATCAATGAGATTCTAACAAGATATTATATTTGGTTCATGAATAAAAATAATGACGAGATTCAAACGTTTTGCAGGTTTTGGAATCAGATATTCATGAATCAAACATCAATATTCATGGAGAATAGACCTTAAAATAAAATGGATAAATGTGTAATGACTCATAGAAATAGCATACTTTACCATTTGTTAATCTTAGATGAAGAAAAAGACGGTAATGCATTTTATGATGAATTTGATTGAATTTCAACAGGAATATTTTGTTAAACAGGCAAATGTGAACTTTTTAAGAGTAATTTTTTTAAATTGATTAAAATAGTAATCACGTAATGAGTGATAAAAATCAAACAAGAAAAAAACAATCAAAAGACAACTTTTCAGCAATAGAACAATTTTATAACAAATATTTTATAGATATTGAACAGTCTGTTCCACGTTTTCAACATGAATTCTTTAATCTACAAAATGAATATTACAAGGTATGGAAAAATACGGTTCAGGCAAATATTTTGTTACAAAAAGAGTTTTCAAACAAAATAGAATTCTTTAACATTCCTGAATCTGCACAGAAAATCATTGAAAATATTAATGAGGAACTCTCAAGGGTTCGTTTATTGCGAGACAATATTTCTATTTCAACAATAGAGAGAATAAAGAAAAATATCAAAATATGGAATGATAATATAAACATATTTTCAGAATATAACAAAAGGATATTACAATTTTGGCTGTCTACATGTGCCAAACCATAAAAACTGGAAAACTCACTCAGTCGTCATCAGGTGAGGGAGTACATCATAAACACTTTTGATGATATCAATGAATCATCTCTTATTCAGTAGACATCCAAAGAATGCATCTAGGACACGATACAAACCATGATCATGTTGAATGTGAGGATTTACTTGATATTTTACCAATAGAAACTGTTGATTGTGAAAAAAATCTAGTTCCGTGGGATTTCCTTAATTCCCAACAGAACAGTTTCCCTGTCAAAGGATTCAGGGTCTAAAATTTGTTTAAACACTAGTTTATTCATGCCCAAAAAATATTGGGGAGAGTTATTTTAATAGTAGTGATGAAAAATAGTGCACAACTTGTTCAAAAGAATCAAAGATGCAAGAAAAAAGATTGAAGATAATTAGATTAATTATTCAAGTAAGAGAAGTATTTCAGTTAATCAATAATAGTCAATGTAATGTGATCAAATGTGATTAAATTTTGTAATTTCTAATGGCAGCTACTAAATCTGTAGAAGCTAAAAAGATCTGCAACATCTAAAAAAGGATGGATTACACGAAAACAAAACGAAGGAAGACAAATCCAAAAGGGATTAGTATTCCCAATTAATCAAACCAAAAACCAAGATAAAATCTAAAAATAGAAGAAAAATTAAATTCAATCAAAAAGCAAATGAGTTAGTAAGGTTAAAAATTTCGTATAATGTTAAAGTATGTATCGCGTTGTGCAGGTTTTCGATTGATTTCTTTGACCATTGTTGCCAACTCTTCAATTGATGAAGTAGTAGGTTTTCCTGCTGCACGATAAATTTCTTCAGAGAATGCAGTACCAACTAAATCACTTCCTCCATTGGAGAGAGCTACTTGTGCAAGTTTTTTACCATATGCAACCCAATATACAGAAATATTGTTTAAAATATTAGCAAGCATCAATCTTGACAATGCAATGATTCTCAAGTCATAAACAGAAGAGCACTCATTATTTACCAAATGTTCTTGTTCAAGTTCAGTATTATCTAGACTAAACTTTAGGGGAATCATAGTTATAAAACCACCCGTCTTTTTTTGCAACTCGCGGATTTTTATCAAATGATCAACAATATGTTCAGGCTTTTCAATGTGTCCATAAAGCATTGTGACATTACTTTTAATTCCAAGGTTGTGAGCTTGTTCAATTGTATCTAGCCATTCCTGACCGCTACATTTTCCTCTAACTATCCTTCCTCGAATGTCAGGATGAAATAGTTCAGCTCCACCTCCAGGCATAGAATCTAAACCAGCATCTTTAAGACGGGAAAGAATTTCTTTGATTGAATTTTTAGTGAGTTTAGAAAGATAAAAAATCTCAGCTGCGGTGAGAGCTTTGATTTTTAGGTTTGGGTGATTTTTTTTGATAATTCTCATCATGGCCTCATAGTATTCCAACGGAAGTTTTGGATGAAAACCTCCAACAATATGGACTTCAGTTGCACCCATATCTTGGGCAATAGCGACACGCTGCTCAATTTGTTCAGGGGTTAATGTGTAAGCATCATTCGCCCCATCTTTACGATAAAATGCGCACATCTGACAGCTAGCAGCACAGACATTTGTGTAATTCATGTAATAAGAGGCAGCAAAAGTAACAGTATCACCCACTAGTTTTTTTCTTGCAATATCAGCAACTGCACCAAGCATGTGTAAATTGTCATAATTCATCAATTCCAATCCATCATTGTATGACAACTCCTCGCCAGCAATTGCTCTATCAAATGCCTTAGAATCCCCGATAAGCTGCTTTAACATATGAAAAGTAATTCCTTAAAGGATATATTCCTTAAGTACACAACTCTGAAGAAATAAGTAGGCTGAAAAACAAGTAATTGCATGGTTCTTCCACTAGTTGATGAAAACAAGCCAAAATGCTATTATTGTTATGAAATGTTTGATAATATTGAAAAATTACGTGAACATCAAAAAATAGAACATAATGAAGCACTAAAATCTCATGAAAATGAAATCAAGCGAGAGCCTGCACCAGGGGATGTTACTGTATTTTAGATTGTTTGTTTTTAATTGATTTTAACAAATCTTGTGCAATTTCCTTACTAATAGATGCAAGATCATAATTTGCATCAATTGATAAAGCCTTTTTGAAATGTTTTAGTGCATTTGAAAGATCACCCATCTCACCAAGAGACAAGCCTTTGTATGCTAATGCCATTGCAGATTTTTTATCAATTTTTAATGCTTGATCGTAGCAGTCAATGGCTTTTTCATAAAAACCAAGTGTATGTAATGAAGAGCCCTTGTTAAGTAAAGCATCAAGGTTTTTTGGATCAATTTGAAGAGCCTTATCATATAATTGAATAGATTTTTTAACTTTCCCTAGGTTCTGTAGTGTTACTCCTTTATCTATTAGTGCACTAAGATTTTTTGGTTCTTGCTGCAAAACAAGATCATATAGATTTAAGGCATCCAAATAATTACCGTCTTCACATAGTTCATACGCTTGTGTCAGCATAGTGTTTATTTTTGGCACTGTTCTATGAATAACACTTTATCAATAATATAGATTAACTTGTTGTCAACAATTAATCAAGATGCAAATTTGTCTCGAGGATCTAATTCCAATGATTTGTTAAAGCATTCTAATGACTCTTCATATCTTCCAAGGCTTCTCAATGTAACGCCCATGAAATTCCATAGTTCCGGGTCGTTTTGATTTAAAAATATAGCCTGTTCAAAGCAACCTAACGCATCATCGAATTTTCCTTCTTCAAGAAAGGACTTGCCTTTGAAAATCAAGTCATCTATTTGTTCCATTATCGTAATTAGAGGTCATGTGTATTAAATTTGAAAAAATATGAATTTACTCTTTGAGATTAAACAGATTTTAATCAGATTTCTCAAAATTTAAATGTATTTTTGCCATTTAGAGATTAAATGGATTTTGATGAGACAGATAAAAAAATACTAAAAAATTTGATAGTAGATGCAAGACTCTCAGCCAGGCAATTAGCACTAAAACTAGGAATGTCTACTGTGACAATTTTAACCAGAATCAAAAAATTAGAGAAAGCAAAAATCATCAAAGGATACACTGCTGTATTAGATCATGAAAAACTGGGTTACAATCTAACTGCAATTATAGAAATCATAGCAAAAAAAGACAAAATTATAAACATTGAGGAAGAATTGGCAAAGATTGAAAATGTGTGTGGAGTTTATGACATTACAGGAAATACCGATTCATTAATCATTGCAAAATTCAAGGAACGTAATGAATTAAGTGAATTTGTCAAAGGACTATCAACCATCCCTAATGTTGAAAATACAATAACACATGTGGTTCTAAATACAACCAAAGAAGATTTTCGATTAACGTAGAAGAATGAATAAATCAATCTTTATAATATTTGGCATAATTTTTCTTGGGATAATGCAATTTGTGTCAGGTCAAGTATCAGAATCTGAAAATGAATTAGATATGGAATTAATAGTATCTGATGAAGAAAAGATAATTTTGTTTGCAGCTTTCATAATTGCCATCATAGGAATTTTCTTGTTTCTTGCAAGAGACATCATCATGAGGAAAAAAACATCTTATGATTCTGAAGAACTCGAATCAAAAAAAGACAAAACATATGAAAAATATCACTCGGATTGGTCAGACGATTATGAGGAATTAGGCACTAGGAAGAATACTAAAGAAGATAAAGAATTCAGAGAAGCAATTGAAAATTCATCTCTTCCAAATTATTATAAAATTTTAGAGACATCTCAAGATGCGACACAAGAAGAAATAAAAAATCAATATCGAAAATTAGCAAAGAAACTTCATCCCGATAAAACAAAAGATAAAGAAGCAGAAAGTATCATGACTCAAATTAACAAAGCATATGAAGTCTTGTCAAATGAAGAGTTGAAAGAAAAATACGACAGATATTTTAAATCAAATTAGTCAGATTTTAGATTAATTAGAATCATGTTTAATTCTATTTGAGACGGATTTTGTATGCTATTTGTCAGATTTGCAAACAAAGATAGATTCTTTGTTTTACCACTCAGAACAGTTTTGGTAGTTATTTTAATTTCATCAAAATTTGTGTTTGGTCCAAGCATTTTTTTTGACAGTAAAGGAACAACGGACAAGTCTTTAATGACTCCTTTTATTTTATAGGCAAACTTGTCTGAGAAATACACTCCTCCTCTTGTGGTAGCGGAGTTTACAGGAGTCGGAGAATTCATAATTGAAACATCTTCAAGCGCATATTGTAGATTATCTATATGAAGAGTATATCTCAAAGGAGTTTCCTGCTGAATGTTCATCAGAGAGGATAGTAAGTCAAGATCGAATGACAATAAGAAGAAGAAAAACATAATTCTATTGAATCTTTCCGAAAGGAGCAAAAATTTAGTAAAATTTTCATGTTTTTTATGTATAATTTCCAAAAATGGATGTGCATCTTTAAAAACAGGGAATTTACTTTAAGATTATTGCAAGAATTTGCAACCCCACATACCATGAGAAATGAAATACTAAGTCTAATTGTAGAAAGTGGTTTAGATGAACATTACTTTTCTGAAATGCTAAAGTATACAATTGAGCTGTTTGAAACCCAAGGACTCGGAATTGATTACTATGGATACCACAACATCAATCACGAGTTAGAGGTAACATATATTGCACTTTTATCTGCTAATTTGAATCAAGACAATTTAATTAAGTTCTCCAAAGAAGATTTGAAGTATCTTTACACTGCTGCATTGTTCCACGATTTTGATCCTCAGAAGAATGTTGACAAACCACATGAAGAAAGTGTGTTGCGATTTATTTCAATGGATAAAAAATTGCAGTATCTACTAGATGAAGCAAAATTAGACATAGAGATTATTAAAATATTGATTCTAAGGACAACATACCCATGGAGTGGACAGCTTAAAAAAAATGCCGAGACACAAATCAAGAAATGTTTTATGAATTCAGAATTGACTAGAAATAATGAGCAGTATCAAGAACATATTATGAGATTAGGAGAATATCTTTCAGTTGTAGATAGAATTAGTGGATATGCATTGGGAGATTTTGCAAAAGCCATGGAAATGGCAAAAATGAATGCACATGCATTAGCATGGAGGCCATCATTGATTGTAAGAAGCTCTGTTGCATATTTTGAAGAATTACTTAACAAAGAAACAGAAATGTGTAGACTGGTGTTAAGTTCTCTTCCAAAACACATGAGAAAAAATTTTTTTAACACAGTTCTATCATTTATGAAAATTAGACAAGAAGAAATTTCAAATCAGGCAAACTATGCATATGAGAATTTGAAACTAGTTCCAACTATTGAAAAGATGACAACTAGAAATGATCCTGAATTTATCAAGTCATTACATTCAATATTTTTAGAATTGCCTACACCTTTACAATTTAACAAAGACCGATTTGAAGAATCTGTAAAAGATCCAGATGTAATTCTAAATACACTTAGAATTAATGATTGTAATGGAGAGATAGTAGGGTTTGCCAAAGGGGGCCCACTTGAGAACTATCAGTTAAGACCAGAAATTCAAGATGAGAATCATAGTCTAAACAATACGGTATTTCTTGAACCTCTAGCCCTGAAAATGGGTTATTGGGGATTAAGTGGAGGAAGTGAGATGCGTCACTTGTTTATCATGCAAGCACATTCCAAAAAATACAAACATCTGACAAGTTTTGCCTTAAGAGATGTCATAAGAGCTAGAATTACCAAAGAGAATGCAGAGTTTGTGACCCTGTTTGATCCTGAACGCTGGGATTACTATCGAATAAAGATTTAATCACAAATGAAAATCTCAGAAATTAGAGAATCATTAAAAAAAATAATTGCAGGTCAAGTTCTGTGGCAAAAAGAGATTTTAAACTATTACTCAGTTGATGCAAGTTCATATCAAATTTTACCAAAAATAGTAGTAATACCAAAAAATGGAACAGATGTAATCTCTCTAGTTAAATTTGCAAAAAGAGTTAACATATCAGTGACTGTCAGAGGAGCAGGGACAGGACTGGTTGGAAGTGCCTTAAATGATGGGATAGTTCTAGATCTCAGAAATTTAGATGCAATCAAAATTGGAAAAAATTTGGTCAGAGTAGAAACAGGAGTTCTCAAAGGAAAACTGGATAAAAAGTTAAAAGAAAAAAGAAAATTTTTCCCCCCAAATCCATCAGTTGGATCATATTGCTCAATTGGAGGTATGCTTGGGAATAATTCAAGTGGTAGTAGAAGTCTAAAGTATGGCAGTGTTATAGATAATGTAGAAGAAATTACTTTTGTAAACGGAAAAGGAGAAAAGATCATATTACCGGAAAATAAAAAGATTGGAAAACAAATTATTTCATTTTCAAAAAATATCAACTTACAAAAATTTCCATCAGTTTCAAAAAATTCATCAGGATACAGATTAGACTCTGTAAAATCACTAAATGAAGTACAAAAACTAATTATTGGTTCTGAAGGAACATTAGGAATAATTCTTTCAGCTAAACTAAAAATAAAAGACATACCAAAAAAACGAATTTTATCCATAATAGAATATCAGTCACTTATGAATGCGGCAAAAGACTGTACAGACATTTTATCAACATGTCCGTCAGCAATTGAATTTGTTGATGAGTCAACATTAATGCAAATACCAAAAAAATTTAATAAAAAAACAAAATGTTTACTTTTTGTAGAATATGATTCAGAAATTAAAGTTAAAAAAGAGCAACTGAAAAAAATAGTCACAGGTAAAATAACAAAACAAACATCAACAGATTTAGAAATTCAAAAGTGGTGGAAATATAGAGATTTGGCGTTATATTACAGCTTAAAATCAATCAAAATGAAAAATAGAATACCTCATGTAATAGAAGACGCTGCAGTACCAACTGAAAAACTAGGGCAATTATTTTCATTAGTTAATAAAGTAAATCAGAAATTTAAAACCAAATCAATCATGTATGGACATGCAGGAAATGCAAATATTCATGTCAGATTAATTTCAGATAGAGACAAAGCTAAAAAAATTAAAGAGATTGCAAGATATTACTTTGAACAAGTGATTCAGATGGGAGGTACCATTACTGGTGAACATGGAGATGGGTTGGCCAGATCTGAATATGTAAAAGTTCAATATGGACAGAAAAACTACAGAATTTTCAAACAAGTAAAGAAATTTTTTGATCCACACCACATCTTAAATCCAAACAAAATCATTAGCAAAAAAAGCACAATTATTAATTATTTAGAAAAATTTTGAATTATTTAACAAAAGAGAATTCAAAATAACGTAGAAACGCTTTATTAACAAAAAAAATTCTCAAAATCACGTAATGAGAACATCGGTAATTCTAATCACAGTTTTAATTACTTTAGCCATTTTGATTAACCCAGCTTTAGGATTACAATCTTTAGATAAGGTAGTTCTTAGTGAAACAGGTCTAGTTAACAGAAGTGGGATCCCAATAGGGGCAAATGTTAATGTAAATCAGCAAGTTTTAGTATCATCCAAAATCACAAACATGCAAGACACAACTCAGGATTTTATTTACATTGTACAGATAAAAAATGAAAATGACATAGTAGTAAAAATAGGTTGGATTACAGGCAACCTAACAAAGCAACAAAAATTTGTGCCCGCTGTTTCATGGGTCCCAAAAACCCAGGGAACATTCACAGTTGAGATATATGTTTGGGATGGATTGGATCAAAAGAAACACAACTATGAAGCATTAACAGACGTAGTCAGATTTTCAGTCATATCAAGTTAAAAAGAGATTTTATTTGAGAATATATCCGGATAATTTTCTGGATACAAATGCTCCAAAAATTCCAGACAGAGTTGCAGGTATGATTGTTATTAAAAAAACTTTTTCCATTAATTCAAAATATACAAAGTATATCATGCTTGGAGAAACAAGTTTTCCAAGTAAAATTTCATTAAAAGTGTACATTACATAAGGATAGTATATCATGTAAAACGCAGAACCAAGTAGACCTCCAACTAAGAATAGTAATTTTAATTTTTTAAATGAAACCAAAACATCAGACATTACAAAAGGGATTAAATTTAATGAATAAAACACAACAGAATCTAACAATGCAAAATTAGGTACAATTGCAGTAGAACCATAAATCAAGAGAAATAATCCACCAACAATAGAAATCATTCCAAATCTAAAACCAGACAATCTAGATGTCAGTAATACTGAAAAAGAAATCAAAAATGGATATGCTAATGTTGCAACAACAAATGCAAATGTTGGTTCAGGATTAAATTCGAAATAATCAGTATTTGAAAAAGGAAGTGAAAGAGAAGATATCACTCCAGATCCAGCTAACCACATTGGAAGAGTCCCCAAAATTAAAAGATAATGAGTTGGAAAATCCAGCGAGTGGTTGAAATTGAGATATCTTGTTATTCCAAACATTCCACCAACACTACACAAAAGCATTCCAAAAATCAATGTCAAATGTGGAGGACTTAATAAACCATCCAATCCAAAATTAGAGTGCCAAACAAAGTCAAAAGGTCCTGCGCCAATAAGAAGAGCAATTCCGATTAATTGTATTTTTAATGATTTAGAGTAAACAGATTTTTTTTTAGATAAATTTCTCCAAGAAATAAAAGACAGTGCAACGCCAACTAGAGAAGTTGTAACACCACTATACATCAATGCATGAGGTGACGAAAAAAAACTTTCAGGTTTGTTTAACAGATGGTTTGTAATATCCCAACTTCCACCGACTGTAACCAATAAAATTCCAAGACTTACAAGAATACTACCTATAAAGAATAATTTTTCAGAGTAGATTTTCACAGAAGTGAGTTTCTTAGATTCAGTAGACATTGATTTGCTAAATAATGTATGAAATGTCAAGGATTTACATTTACCCTATAAACCAAAACATATTCGTCTTGGTGATCTAGCGTACCAATATTGGGAAAATGAGATTTAGAATTTGTGTGTGGAATGTCTACAGATTTTATATATACTATAAATGGCCCAATTTCTTTAGGAGTTATTACCAAATCCATATGATACTTTAAACCTGGAGGAATGGGCCTACTCATAGCCTCAATAGAAGCATATTTTGCGTTAACTGATTCTAATCCACCACTATATTTTGAGCCAATCTCCTCACCAAAAATAATGAATCGAGGCGCATGTGTAAAATCATAACTAACAATTTCAACAATACCTTCAATATTTTCCAATCTAGGAAAAGATGTCGAAACAATGTGAATGTCTCCATAATCACCTCTATTCTCTGAAAGAATATTGAGTCGAAAGGATTCGCCTAGAATTATTTCATAGTTAGATAGTTCCACTTCCAGATAAGGAATTGGAACAAATTGTTCTTTTGACATATATTGTTCGGGTAAAAATAGAATAGTTAATGAAAAATAAATTATCAATGAAATTATGATTACTGGAATTAATAGAATTTTATTCATGAGTTTTCATTAAATTATTAGTTAAAAAAGAATAGAAGGAAGCACCATTTCAAAAACTAGTTAATTAAAAAATCTTAATTTATCTTCAATTTTTAGAGAAATAGCTGGATGCCTCAAGTTTTAAGTCCGGTTTAAAGATCAGTTCTCATCAGATTTTATCCACAATCGAGTCAAATTAGGCACAATTACGATTAACTATGAAAGATCGGGTTGTTTAAAAAGTTTAACAAGTTCTCGCTAATAGGACCCATAGCTAGTGAAATTATGACAATAGGATATTGTGTTAAGTGTCGAGATAAAAGAGATATCTCAGGCGCAAAACCATACACCATGAAAAATGGAAAACCTGCAATAAAGGGTACATGTCCAACATGCAAGACAGCCATTTTTAGAATTGGCAGAGGCTAGAAAACGTAATTCTAGTACTGCCATTCATCTGTGATGCCATTCCACAGTGAACGCAACACAGATGGATCTTTTTCTATTTCTTGAGTTATTCTATTTTGAAGTGCAAAAAAGAAATTTTCTAAGGCATCAACACCACCATCTAGAAAAATATCATTCCCTATTTCAGTAATTCTTTTCTTTTTTTCAGGTACATTAGATGATTCTGGATTTTGTAGACAAAAGGTCATCAGATCCATTAATTCTTCTTCCAACATAAAGTCCATAAAAATAATGGACTTTTTATAGCAAAATAAGCGTAACTATGCCATGACTTCATTTCTGGTGAGTAAAAGGGAGAAAAAAACCTTTGATGAAAAGATCTCAAAACTGGCAGTAAAGACACAACAGAATATTAGAGCTTCGATAAACTCATTCTCGAGATTTTGTCAAGAGAAATATAATGGCCGAAATAGTGACGACATCTTTAATGAATTAAAGACATTGGAGAAAAGTGAACAGGTAGAGGCGATCAAGGATTTACTGCAATATTTCTAGGTTCATCACCTACGGCAATTATCTCAACCACAGTCTCAGTAACACCGTCAATCACAGAAACAGTAGCATCAATAAGATCGACTACATAGATTTTGTTTGTCTCAGGATTTACAGCAATTCCTTCAGGAGCACCACCTACAGCAATTGTAGCAACTACAGTCTCAGTAGTACCGTCAATAACTGAGACAATATAATTACTAGGAATTCTGCTTGGATCAACAATTACATAGATTTTGTCAGTTGTAGGGTTTACCGCCATTTCTTGAGGACGACCATCTAGAGGAATAATAGCAATAACTTCTTGGGCATAAACCAATGAAACGGCAGATAATGAACCAAGTAGAATAATTGAGAAAATTGTAGATAGTATAATTTTCCTTAACACAATATGGGAATGATTTGATATAACGTATTTAAGATAAATTGGGCATTATCACAGATGAAGTTATTAGATCTGAGATTTGTTAAGCGTAGTAATTAATTTTATAATATTAAATAGTATTACGCAATAACCTTCCTCTTTAATTTCAAATTCACCATAATAATACAAGTCATCTACCATGATCATCACCTGGACTCTGCAAGAAATCACTAGCCCACGACACTTCTAGAGTACGTGGTGATTTATGGTATCATAGAAAATGTGTATGGCATGTTGCACATCTTGTTAGATTGGAGAGGTTCTTTTGATTATAATTTAGAGTCAGAAAAAACAAATTCTCAATCACAGTTTATTCTAACTATATCGTCTGCATCAACAACACAAGTGTCTACGCCAATTCCGCCATTCATGATGTCTTTTCCTTCCCCACCGTCAAGAATGTCTTTGCCTAATTGGCCTCGAAGGATATCATTTCCACTACCACCAAAAATCATATCCCAGCCTTTTTCACCATTAATCACATCATCGCCTGCCCCGCCAATGATACAGTCAGCACCTGCCCAGCCAAAAACGGTATTGCCAGAATCTGAAGCCAGGATGAGATCCGCATATATGGTTCCTTCTATAATATTGCCGTGTGAGCCGTCTCTGTTATCGATGACGTTGTAGTTCCCACTTGATATTAATTGGTCAATTGTCATGTCATTGCAGAATAGTTCCATAATAGGTAACTCCAAAACAGTTACAGTAAAGCTTGTAGTCGAAGTATTTCCTGATTCATCTTCTGCAGTACATGTTACCCCAGTAGTGCCAATTGGGAATAATGAACCTGATTCAGGATCACATGATATGGTTGGATTGGGATCAATATCATCAGTTACTGTAGGTAAATCATAATTTATGGTTGCACCATCTGGATTAGTAGTATCTTGTGTTATGTCTGAGACTGGATCAATTGTAGGTGGAATAGTATTACATGGTTCTGTACCTAGTAGAAATGGGGGTACAGATATAGTTCTGCCTCCACAGTTGATGATGCGACTGTCTATGTCGCCGGTGATGGTACCGGATCTGTTGTCAATGGTGCCGTAGTTGGAAATGTGGCCTGCGAACATGATGATGGTGCCATGATTATCGATGGTACCAAAGTTGGTGATATTAACGAACCCAATTTGAAAGCGACCCTCATTGTTGATGGTGCCAAAGTTGTTGATGGTACCATTTTCATTGTTGCTAATTCTGCTACTTTCGTTGTTGTTGATTATGCCGCCTTCCTCGTTGTTGATGGTGCCATTGTCATTGTTGCCGATAGTACCGTCGTTGTTGATGGTACCATAGTTGTGGGTGGTACCATCATCGTTGTTGATCCTGCCAAAGTTATTGATGGTATCGTCGTTGTTGATGATTCCATCGTTATCGATGAAGCCGTCGTTGGCGTTGTCGATGAAGCCGCTGTTGTTGAGGATACCATTGTTGGTGATGGTGCCGTCGTTCTTGATGGTGACACCAGGATCAATTGTCAGTGTAACACCAGGATTAATAATCCAGCTCTCACCTTCTGCAATGATTGTATCAGTAGTTATTGTAGTGTCTGTGTCAAATATCATTGGAGGGAATGCTAATACTACAGTTACAGAAAAACTGACAGTCGAGGTATTTCCTGAAACATCTTGTGCAGTACATGTTACAGTTGTGGTCCCAACTGGAAAGAGAGAACCTGATTCAGGATCACATGATATGGTAGGGTTGGGATCAGTATCATCAGTTACTGTAGGTAAATCATAATCTACTATCGCACCATCGAGATTAGTAGTATCTTGTGTTATGTCAGATACTGGACCAATTGTAGGGGCTATGATATCACATAGTTCTTGAACTAGAACTACATCATTTCCACTGGTTGGGATAGTTCCAGTTAGAATTCCATTGCAATTGTTGATGGTGTCATTGTTGTCGATGGTGTCATTGTTGTCTATGATGCCATCGAAGTTGTTGATGAGTCCTTCGTTGTTGATGGTGTCATTGTTGTTGATGGTGCCATAGATGTTGTTGTCGGAGAAGTCAAAGTTGTTGATGGTACCATTGTTGTCTATGATACCATTGTTGTTGATGGTACCTATGTTGTTGATGGTGTCTGTGTTGTTGATGGTGCCTGTGTTGTCAAGGGTGGCTATCTGGTTGTCGATGAGTCCTTCGTTGTTGATGGTGCCCTCATTGTTGATGGTGCCAAAGATAATGCTGTTGACGATGGTACCAAAGTTGTTGATGGTGCCATTGTCATTGTTGTTGATGGTACCATCTTCGTTGCCGATTATTCCTTCATTGTTGATGGTGCCCTCATTGATGATGGTACCTCCTTCGTTGATGATGAGGGCATGCTGATCGATAGTAAGTGTAACACCAGGATTAATAATCCAGGTTTCACCCTCTGCAATGAATGCATCAGTTGTGATTGTAGTGTCTGTGTCAAATGTCATTGAATCTGCATGAGCTTGCTGATCTATATTAGAAAATCCAAGAATTGCAGTTATCGCAATAATTGAGGTTATGATAATTTTACTTAGCATGATATGAGATACGACTTGATATAATGTATTTAAGTTAAACTTGGATACTATCATAGTTGAGAAGCCTAAGCACAAAAATGATGAAATGATCATCACCTAAACTAACATAATCTCCTGCCATGTTAATTCAGTTTTCTTTCCTTTGTGATTAATGAGATATCGGCATATTGTCTGTTGCCATAAATTCCATTTGCTGCAAATGTGTAATGTTTTGTTAGATCATTGGTTTCAATATCTTTGAATCGTTCAGATCTAGTTCCTATCGGGGTTCTACGCAAAGGAGTTGTATCTGCCATAATTCTTTTAGAGAATTAAAATAAAAAAGAAGAGTTTAGTCAGAAGATGAGAACTGTCTTCCATCCAGTGACATCTTTATAGTTGTTGTATTGGGATTGGGTTCAGTACAATCAGTGATACTAAGTTCCCACTCTCCTTGAAAGTTATCTAAGGTATCTGTATGTTGATGTAGAATAGAGAGTTGGTTAATACATCCATCTATGATTGCTAGGCCTGATGTCCTCTCCATAGGATCTGTTAAAGTTACACGTTGAATTCCATTGTTGGTATCAATCACAGAACAATTGACTTGAACTTCTGTGGTAGGTCCTAATGTTGTACAAATGACTTTAATCCCAGAAGATTCAATAAAAGGTACTGCTTCAGCAGAGGAAGTAATAGAACTCATAGTTAGAACTGCAATTGTAAAAATTGTTCCCGCAATTAGTAGTGTTTTAGTCATTGTGTCTTACAAGAAAATTATCTTTTTAATCTAACTGGTAATTTCTCAGCTTTGATTTTAAAAATAAAAAAAATGAGTGGGGTTATTTGAAACCTAACTGCTAATTGTTGGTGGGTTTGCCACAACTGTTGGTGAGCCAATTAATGCTTTGATTTCTTCAGAGTTAATTGCATCGATTATTTCCTGATTGATCATTCTTGAAACTTGCCAATTTTTACGAGTTGCAATGTCAGAGCCCACTGCGATAATGTTGGCTACTCTGTACAATTCTTGAAGTTGTAATGATTCTTTGAAAGTTGTGGCGCCTGTAT
>JAOTTW010000076.1 GCA_029864235.1 Candidatus Nitrosopumilus sp. | reverse complement strand
ATGGAGCTCGGAATCTATGATGATGGAATATTATATGACAACATACATAAAAAATTATTTTACTTTTATCATAATGAAAATAGATTTGAAAAATTAAAAATCGGAGAAAACATATTTGGGGATTTTCACTGCAGTGAAACATCACAAAATATGGATGAGCAAAAGTTTTCTGAAATTGTAAACAAGGCAAAAAAATACATTCATGATGGAGATATTTTTCAAGTTGTATTGTCAAGGAAATTTACATTTAATATTGATGGTGATCATTTAACATTATATAAAACATTACGTAATCTCAATCCATCACCATACATGTATCATTTAAAACAAGACTCTAAAATAACAATTGGAGCATCGCCTGAAATGTTAGTTAGAATCACAAATGACAAGGTAGAGACTTTTCCAATTGCAGGGACTCGAAAGATAACAGAGGATGAAGAAATAAACAAACAATTAGCTGAGGAATTACTCCATGATGAAAAAGAGCTGGCAGAGCATACAATGCTTGTAGACTTAGGAAGAAATGATATTGGCAGAGTATGTAAATTTGGAACAGTCCATCCAGAATCTTTAATGCAAATAAAGCAATTTAGCCATGTCCAGCACATTGTTAGTCATGTTGTGGGTAACTTAGCACCTGAAAATGATATGTTTAGTGCCTTCAAAGCAGTATTTCCTGCAGGAACCGTATCAGGAGCACCAAAAGTCAGGGCAATGCAAATAATTGATGAACTTGAACCTGAAGCAAGAGGACCATATGCCGGGGCAGTAGGATATTTCTCATTTAATGGATGCTGTGACTTTGCAATAGCAATTCGAAGTATTTTCATAGATGGCAAGAAAGGATTTGTCCAGTCAGGTGCAGGAATTGTTTCAGATTCTGTTGCAAAATATGAATTCAAGGAGACGGAGCATAAAGCAGGGGCAATGCTTCAGGCATTAAAGGAGGCATCAAAATGAAATTTCTAATCATCGACAATTACGATTCATTTGTGTACAATATTGCACAGTATCTAGGTGAGCTTGGGGTAGACTGTGACGTAATTAGAAATGACAAGATAACACTAGAACAAATTAAACAAAACAACTATGATGGAATAATTATTTCTCCAGGACCTGGGACACCAGAAGACAAAAAATACTTTGGAGTCTGCTCTGAGGTGATCAAAGATATAGGATCAACTACTCCAATTCTTGGAGTATGTTTGGGGCATCAAGGAATCATTTATGTGTTTGGAGGCAAAGTAACAAATGCAGGTTGTGTGAGACATGGAAAAACAAGTCTGGTTAAACATACAGATTCAGAATTATTCAGAGGTGTAAAGAATCCATTTAGAGCAACAAGGTATCATAGTTTAGTTGGAGACAAGACAATAATCCCTGATGTTTTAGAAGTAACAGCTACTGCAGCTGATGACGGAGAAATTATGGCAGTCAAACATAAAGAGTATCTTATCCAAGGGGTACAATTTCATCCGGAATCAATAATGACTGAAGATGGGAAAAAAATTCTTGCAAATTTCATAAAGCAAGTAAAGGAGAGAAAATGATTTCAGATTTTATTTCCAAACTGCAGCAAAAGACAGACTTGACATATGATGAAATGAATTTAATCATGACTGACATACTTTCTGGAAAAACAAGTACTCAAGAAAATGTAGATTTTTTGTCTAATTTAGCACAGAAAGGAGAGACGGATGATGAATTGTTAGGAATGCTAGACAAAATGCAGGAATATTCCCTCAAAGTTGAGCCTAAAAATCAAGGACCCATCATAGACATGTGTGGAACTGGAGGAGATAATCTACAGACTTTCAATATATCAACTACTGCATCATTTGTGGTAGCAGCATCTGGTGGAATTGTAGCAAAGCATGGCAACCGCTCTAGTTCAGGAATTTCTGGAAGTGCAGATATTTTTGAATATTTTGGATACGATTTGAACAAAGAACCTGCAGAAATTGCAGACATACTACAAAAACACAACATTTGTTTTATGTTTGCACCAAAATTCCATCCTGCGATGAAACATGTGTCTTCGGCAAGAAAACAGTTTGGAAAAAGAACTGCTTTTAATCTTTTAGGGCCACTATCAAATCCAGCTGGTGTAAAAAATCAATTAGTAGGCGTTTTTTCTACAGAATATTTAGACAGATTACCAATAATCCTCAAAAGAAGAGGAGCAGAAAATATAATGACAGTACGCTCAGATGACGGAATGGATGAATTTTCTACAAGTTCAACAAACCGTGTATGCATTTTAAGAAATGACAAGGTATTGATGAATGCAATTGATCCTGAAATAGTTGGATTGCACAAATCAAAACTAAAAGATATTCAGATTCAAACTAAAGGAGACGCGATAAGATCATTTGTAGGAGTTTTAAATGATACAGCAAGTCAGGCAATGATTGAGACCACTGCACTTAATGCTGCAGGAGGATTAATTGTTGCAAATATTTCAAAAAACTTCGAAGAGGCAGTAGAGATTGCATTAAACACAATTAAAAATGGCAAGGCATTTCAATTACTAGAGAGATTTGTTGAAGATACTGGAGACAGTTTAAAACTAAAGGAGATGTTATAATGGCTGAAAATATCCTAAGAAAACTTGCAAACAATTCTCAAGCTGCAATTGATGATGGAGTATATGACGTGGATGTAAATTTACAAAGATCAAACAAAGATTTCATACAAATAATCAAGACAAACCCTCACGCTACACTCCTGACTGAAATAAAGTTTGCATCACCATCACTTGGAAAGATAAGAACTCTAACAGATCCTGCGAGTATCGCAAGACAAATGATTGCAGGAGGTTCTAGAGCACTTTCAATTCTGACTCAACCACATCTGTTTAATGGTTCGCCAGAGTACTTTATGAAGGTCAGACAAGCAGTAGACATACCATTACTCATGAAAGACATCATGATTGATAAAATTCAGATTGATGCGGCAAAAAAGATTGGAGCAGACTATATTCTTCTAATACAGTCTCTATTTGACCAAGGACACCTCAAAGAGATTGAAGAGTATATTGAGTATGGTCATAAACAAGGACTAGAAATTTTGCTAGAAGTTCACACAAAAAAAGAATTTGAAAATGCCCTTAAAACAGAAGCAGATCTGATTGGAATTAATAACAGAAATTTAGATACGCTGGAAATTAATCTAAAAACAACAGAAGAGGTTCTCAAGGGATATGAAAAAACAAGACCGATATTATCTGAGAGTGGTATTGAAAAACCAGAGGACATTCAGTATTTAAAAAAATGTGGGGCAGATGCATTTTTGATAGGTTCCAGCATAATGAAAAGCGATAATATCGAAGGACATGTAAGAAAGCTGGTGAATGCAATTTGAGATATCCTAAAGATGGCAGATTTGGAGAATTTGGAGGAAAATATATTCCTGAGACACTAGTTCCTGCAATTGAAGAACTAGAAGAAAACTATCTTAAATTCAAAAATGAGAAAAATTTCAAAAAAGAATTAGACTATTATCTAAAACAATATGCTGGAAGACCAACCCCACTATACTATGCAAATAACCTATCTGAAAAAATTGGAGGTGCAAAAATATATCTCAAACGAGAAGACTTACTTCATGGAGGGGCTCATAAGATAAACAATACCCTAGGTCAAGCATTGCTTGCAAAAAAGATGAAGAAAAAAAGAATCATTGCTGAAACGGGAGCTGGTCAACATGGAGTTGCAACGGCAATGGCATGTGCAGTTTTGGGAATGAATTCAGAAGTATACATGGGGTACAAAGACACCATCAGACAAAAGCTCAATGTATTTAGAATGAATCTTTTAGGGTCAAAGGTTCATCCTGTTAAATCAGGTTCTAAAACACTCAAGGATGCAATAAACGAGGCAATAAGGGATTGGATTACAAATGTAGAGACTACATACTATTTGCTAGGATCTGCGGTAGGACCTCACCCATATCCTGTGATGGTAAGAGACTTTCAAAGTGTTATTGGAGAGGAGATTAAATCACAAATGAAGAAAGTAAATAACAAGACACCAGATAGTGTTATTGCTTGTGTTGGTGGTGGCTCTAACGCAATTGGAACATTTTATCCACTTGTTGATACAAATGCAGAAATTATTGGGGTAGAGGCAGCAGGCCACGGTTTGAAAACAAAATTACATTCTGCAACTCTTTCTGCAGGGAGCAAGGGGGTTCTTCATGGAATGATGACCTATTTGCTTCAAAACGAAGAAGGACAGATAACTGAAACCCACAGTATTTCAGCAGGCCTGGATTATCCAGGAGTTGGTCCTGAACATGCATACCTTAAAGATACTAAACGTGTAAAATATCACTCTGCAACAGATACCGAAGTAATTGATGCATTTTTGCTTCTTACAAGAACAGAAGGGATTATTCCGGCATTGGAATCAGCTCATGCAATTGCCGAAGCTGTGAAAGTAGCAAGAAAAGGTAAAAAATCAGAATCAATCGTAGTTACCCTATCAGGAAGAGGAGACAAGGACGTAGAGGAAGTACAAAATTATCTGAACAAAAATGTCAAGAATTAATGAAAAATTTTCAGAGTTAAATAGCAAAAATCAAAAGGCATTGATTGCATACATCATGGTTGGATTTCCTAATGAAAAGGCAACAATGTCTACAGTAAGGGGATTAATCAAAGGTGGTGTAGATATTATTGAGTTGGGCTTTCCATTCTCAGATCCACTAGCTGATGGCCCTGTCATTCAAAATGCTAGTACAGTATCACTAGAAAGAGGAACAAAAATTGAGAAATTCTTTTCAATTGTAAAAAAAATTAGAAAACAAACAGATATTCCACTAGTACTAATGACATATACCAACATACTCTATCATAAAGGATATTCAAAATTTATTACTGATGCAAAAAAAGCAGGGATTGACGGATTTATTCTACCAGATATGTCAATTGAGGAATCAAAAGAATACCTAAAAGCTGCAAAAGATATTACAGACACAATTTTTCTAATATCCCCAAATGCAAGTAATACAAGAATAACAAGAATAGCAAAAACATCATCAGGCTTTTTGTATCTTGTAGCAGTATATGGTACGACAGGAGTAAAGACCAGAATTAAAAACTACACAATAAAAGCAATAAAACAAATTAAAAAACAAATCAAAGGAACGATTCCATTAGGAGTAGGATTTGGTGTATCGACGCCAGAAGATGTAAAAAAATATATCAAAGCCGGAGCAGATGCAGTAATTGTAGGCAGTGCATTCTTAAAACTAATTGAAAAAACACCCGAATCCCAAATAGAATCAAAAATTGCATCATTTACCAAATTACTAAAAAAACAAACTATTCAAAAATGATTATATAAATATACATGCTGACAAAATTAGTTTTTTCTATATACAGTGTATGTAGGATAATGTTGTTTCATGTCAACTGAATAACTGGCAGCTTGTTTGAATTTGTACTCATTAAATTTTTTTATTCTTTCGTAAAGATCACCCCCAATGATCATTTCATTTTTTGGTGATAGTGCATTGATTTTTGCACATGTGTTAATTGTTGGCCCTACAAGATCAATTGCAGAGTCGGCAGTTTTCATAATTGTTACATTCCCATAATCAAGGCTTATTCTAAAATCAATTTTTGGTAAATAATCTTCTTTTAATTGATAATTAAGTATTGTATGTGCATTAATCAAAGAAAAGCCACATTCAATAGAACTCAAAAAACCAAATTTGCGGTCACCATAACAAGTATCAGGAAAATAAAACAAGAGACTATCACCCATAGTTTTTAGGATATGAGCACTAAATTGATTAATAGTTTTTGCCATGATATTTAGAAAAATTTTATAGTATTGAGATATTTTGCTCTGAGAAAGTGTTGATACAGTTTTTGTGGAATCTATAATATCAATCATTCCAACACAAAAATATTTGGGAGTCCCAACCATACTAACAACATATTCTTCATTTTGATTATTTGAAAAAAAATCAGATTGGATTGAATGAGTAAAACTAGGTAAAATAATGTTTGTAAGAGATTCTTTCATATATTCATATTTTAGGAAAACTTGATAAATATAGTGTTTACAATGTTTACAGATATTATTAGATCATGGTTAAATACAAGTGAAATCATTTTTTCAAAAATTAAATAAGGTATATAATCCAAAAAAAAAAATAATT
>JAOTTW010000002.1 GCA_029864235.1 Candidatus Nitrosopumilus sp. | reverse complement strand
TCTTCAAATCCCATATCCACAAAAAATTCTATTATGATATCCAAAGTCTTAATCACAGAATTATGTTGAATTAAGTTTCAATAGATTCAGAAGAACAACGTTTCAGACAAAATTGACATCTTGTTAACTGAAGATGAAAAACTAAAAGCTATTGGAGAGATTTTATCATCTGATTCAAGCAGGGATATTTTAAAACTATTGTTTAACAATTGTCTTTCTGCAAATCAAATTTCGCAAAATATAGAGTTGTCGTTTCCTCTAGTCATTCATCACCTAAAAAATGCAAGGTGCAGGTGTTGTAAAGATAACAAATGGTGAAAAAACACAAAGTCACATGACGTAAAGTTTTACACAATTAACAAGGTTGCAATTGTCACATTACCCTCTAATATGCAGCAACCTGCAAAGAAAAGCAAATCATTATTTAACTCGTTTAATCGAATCCATAGACTTGCAACACTTGATGGTGAATCAATTGCAGTCTGGTTTTCATCTCAGTTGTTACAACCGAAATATCAAATTCCATCAGACTCAGTTTGACTTGCAGAGCCTGTCATGTCAAGTAAAACTGTGTTAAAAACCATGCCAGAATAAATGGTGGCTAAAGAGACAACACAAACCCAGATGGGAACAAGAGAACCATCTTTTGATATTTTATGGTCTGTGGTTTCAGTTCTTTATGTAATAATTATAGGGTTAATAATTGAGGTAATTATTTCTAACAGAAAGAAAAAAGTTTCAAACGAATCATGAATAATTTCTACTAGATGTTTATAACCAGATTTTGACTAACTCATTTCATGTTTGGCCTAAGAAAAAAAAGAAAGCTGATATTTGTTCATATTCCACCAAAGCCACAAAGCCAAATATCTCAAGATCAGTCCTAAATTTTGATAAACCGATTATCAATCATCCATTGGATGTCTTTAGAAAACTCATCGTCAGATAATAATCCCTCACTCCACCATCCAATATTTTTTCTAAGCCATAACGGTAATTGTAACTCTGAATTAGTTTCAGATGTTGTTTCTTTTTTAATAATGATAATGTCTTGTTTAATTAGATACTCAAGACCTAATGCAAAATCTTGGTCAGAAATCTGTCTCAGAGACCACCATTTTGCAATATTTCTTACCCAATCTGGAATTTTTGAAATCTCTTCAACGAAACGCTTTCCATCATATGTTACGCACTGTCTTGGATGTGATTCCATAATTGAATTTCCTGCTTTAATGCATTCCTCAAAGCTATTGATATTAGATATTGATACAATTCTTAGAATTTTGTCATCATCTACATCTGGATTACCTCGCCCATCCTGATTGCTTGTAAGTAGGTAAAGATATCCATCAGGACTCTCTACCACATCTCGTAGTCTTCCAAATTCTCCAAAAAATAATTTTTTATGTGATGAAATTTTGTTCTGATCAAAAGATATCATGTGAAGATGCTCTCCACGAAGAGTTGCAACAAAAAACTTACCAGTCCACTGTGAAATGTTTTCTCCGTAATAAAATGTTGCTCCTGATGGAGCCCAAGTATCATCACCTGAATGCAATATTGGATTTATCATGTTTTGTTTTGTTTCATCACCGATGATTTCTGGCCATCCATAGTTTCCACCAGGAATGATCTCATTGATTTCATCATGTGCAACTCCTCTCCATCCAGATGGTCCATGCTCTGTTGCAAACATTTTTCCATTTTCATCCCAGTCAATTCCCTGAGGATTTCTATGACCAATTGAATAAACAGCAGTACCATATGGATTATCCTTTGGAATTGTACCATCTGAATTTATTCTAAGAATTTTTCCAACTGTGCTATTCTCATCCTGCGCCATGTCTGGATTCCCTGCATCGCCAGTTGTGATATATAATTTCCCGTCAGGCCCAAACTTTAGTCTCCCACCATCGTGGTATGATGCACCTGCAAATGGCTCCAATAATACCTTATCTTCTTTAAGTGAATTATTAGACTCTATGTATCTTACAACCTTGTTTTTTGTATCAAATAATTCGTTGTATGTAAAGTAGAGATACACATAATGATTTTTTTCAAAATCAGGATCAAGTGCAATGCCCAACAGTCCTCCTTCTCCACCTGCAACATTAAGTGACATTATTGGTTCAAGAAGATGATCATTCTGTATTATTCTAAGATTTCCAGTCCTTTCAGTGAAAAATATCCTACCATCAGGCGCAAAATCAATACTCCAAGGAATAGATAGATTATCAGCTACAGTTTCTACTCTCACTCCGTATTCTGGATAATCTTGAGCATATGCAACAGGAATAATGAAAAATAATATTAACACAAAAATAATCTCCTTCATTACATTTGATGTATTTCTTTACAATTAAGGTTAATTACATGAAGTTATAGTGACAACACAAGTCCTGCCAATGCAGATATAATACCTATGAAAACCAATGTGATTCAGATTCTATATTCTAAAAGAATTGAATCTGAGTATATCAAAAATATCTAACTGTTCCTAAAATTATCATACAATGACTGCAAAAAACTGCATTTTTGATTTCCATCTTTATCGAGCTCTTGGCTGTCCTTGATGCTGACCTTTCTCACAAAATTTGCAAATCTCTTTGATTATGGACTCAACCTTGTCGACATCTTTTTGAAACTCAGCTTCAACTATCGCATTTTCTTCCTCAAATCTGTGTCCAAATTCTCTAATCTCATTTGGACAATCACACTTGTCACACTGACATTCTTTCATATTGTTTCTAGAAATTGTAATGAATACAAGTATTTCTACGGGTTTATTGGGTTTTGTACTTTACATTGCAAGATGGACAATACCAAGAAATAGACTCTCCCTGTTCGCTGAACATTATCCCTCCACACTTTGGGCAGGGTCTAATCTCTTCACTCATTGATTTTGTTTATAAAAATATCAAAGTATTTCTTTCACTTTTTTTTTATGTCTTTATCTAATCTTTGAAATAGTTTTGCTAACTGCGATAATGCAAGCTGGATTCTATCTTTTGAAATATCCTTTGTGATTTCTTGTGAGAAACGAAACTTTGCTTTTCTTGTTTCCTTTACGTCCTCTTGCATTTTCATTTTTTCATCTAAACTCATATGAGAAATTTTTTCAAAATACAGTTCAATGTTTTTTGTGATCTTTTTTTCTAGCTGATTTATTGACATTGAACTCAGTTCATCATATGATATGTCGATAAACGGAATAAAATCCCTACTCACATTAATTCACAGAATTCAAGAAAATCTAAGTATTTCTAGTTAGTTTCTTTGCTTTTACAAATACTGCAGACCAGTCTTTCCATGTTAGTCGTCCTGTCTGTGTATTTTGCCTTGATGGATGATACGATGTTAGAATCCTGTAGTTGTCATATGTGAATAACTTGTTGTGTCCAAACTTTTCTGGCTTTAAATCAAGTAACCTACTTGTTACATCATATGCAATCTTCCCAAGACACAAGATCACTGAAATATTTTTGAGTATTTTTATCTCCTCTTGCATATAAACAAAACAGTTTTCAATCTCCTGTTTTGTAGGTTTGTTTTGTGGTGGAGCACATCTAACGGCTGCTGTAACATACGCGTTATACAGTACTAATCCATCATCTCTACTTTGGCTTGTAGGTATTGAGGCAAATCCATTTTTGTACATGATCTTTGCAAGCCAATCACCAGAAGAATCTCCTGTAAACATTCTACCTGTCCTGTTTCCACCATGAGCAGCTGGAGCCAATCCTACAATTAACAGTTTTGCATTAATATCACCAAATCCCGATAAGGGTTTCCCATAATATTTTTCATCTCTAAATCGTCTTACCTTGCTTTTTGAAATAACTTTACTGTATTCTGATAATCTAGGACATTTTGTGCATCTTGTAATTCTTTTATTGAGCGCTGTAATTTTTTTCATTTTTCTTTTGATATGTAATAAAGTGATTATGGAGAGTTATATTAAACTAAAACCTGTCATGATATTTAACTAGTGATAAATATAGATGCTAGTGCTAATATTATTTTGTTTGAAGTGCTTCTAGTTCTTTTACTCTATTTCGGATTGTTACTGCACTAATTCCTGAAACTCTAGATATATTCATCTGAGAAACTTTTTCATTATTTCTCTGAGAACCAAGATATACTGCAGCTGCTGCCATTGACATTGGATGTTTTCCCTCATTTAATCCCTTTTTTTGACCTATCTCTAAAATCTTTCGTGCATCACGTTTTGTTTTCTCAGATATCATTACTTCATTTGAAATACGAGTAATGAATTCATCTGGACTGTATGACTTTGAATGGATATCAAGATTACTTGCCAACAAGCGGTACAGCCGATAGATTATCTTGTTTTTTACCCCTCCTGCTTTTGCAACATCCGTAATTGTTCTAGGAGTGTCTGTAAGACGACATGCAATATACACAACTGCACATAATACTGCTCGATTTGAACGGCCTAGCAGTAATTTTTTTCGCTTAACTTTTCTAAATAGATATGCAGATTTTTCTACTACATGTTCTGGTAATCCTAATTTAGAGCGAAGTCCATCAAGTAAAGTAAATGCATTTAGCAGTGATTGTTTGGTGACGGCAGATCTACTGTTTCTATCCCACATTCTAAGTCGATAAAATGACCGCTTGTTATGGCCTGAAAGTGGTTTCCCAGTAGAATCCTTATCTTGTGATTGAATTATGGTGAATAGTCCCATATCTGCCATCTTTAATGATATTTTTTGCCCTGTTCTTGCATTGCTTTGATATGCTTCTTTGGTTTGACCAATATTTTCTGGTCCAAAATCAATTACTTTCTCAGATAATACAACCCCACAATTATTACATGATATCTCCCCTGTAATTACATCTGTAACTAACAAGGCGTTTTTACAATTTTTTTGGTGTGTTGATTCATCGCTCATATTTAATACCTAATATCAATAGGATTTTACAGGATTTTAACCACGAGTTACTTTTTGCATGGTGCTAAGCAAATATGTGATATAGTGAATAGATGTAATTTATTTTTTTATTTTACTGAAATGCTTTAAAATAAATTAAAAAGAGTTAAAAAATGATTAAAAATCATTAATCCTGTTTTTGATTTTTCAAATTACTAATGATCTAGTTTTATAGAATACACCACATACTTTCCTTTTTTGACACTAAAAATCCCAATCAGTTTTGCCATAATTCCATATTTTTTGTTTCTTAGAGATATTATCTTTTCTGCTAATTCTCCTTGAACTTTTTTAGCTTTACCTGAAAACCATTTTCCCTTTACTTTACCTGAAAAATTTGAAACTGCAACATTTACTTTATTGTTATTTTTCAATCGATTGACTTTACCAGTTAACTCCCTTGTCACAATCCAAATCAGATCCTCATATTCTACAAACCAAACAGGAGTTTTTACTGAATTATCGTTTTTTCTAAAAGTTTCTAGTACGATATATTTTTCATTTGAAAACATTGCCATGACTCTATTTTTATTCAAATTAATGTAAACGTTATCTATAGTACCATTCTCATATTAGCACTAGTCCAACTGTTATCACTAGGTTAAATACCATCAAATCAATAATCAACTATGGCCGAAGAACAAGAATGGGCAAATTTACTTGCTGAAGTTTTTGACAAGCTTACAGAAAAGCACGCCTCAATTACCTATGATTTTGAGAATCTAGAGATGAAAGGCAAGGTAGAAAAAGATGGCAAAACAATCCCAACAGGTACGGTTTCCCTAACTGGAAAACTGACAATTACTGCAAAATAAAGGTGGTTTGGGAATGAAAAGCATTGATCTCCCAGCCAATTTTTTAACTTCTCTAGAGAGTGGTAGCCTCAAAATTACATGTGATGATACTCCATCAATTAATTTTACTGCAACTAAAGACTCTCGTATTATTGATATTATTGATATCCCGATTAAAATCTCAAAAAAGCCTGGAATCATAAAGCAACTATCTGAGGCAAAAGATCTTGCAAAAAAACTAAAACAAGAAAACATTACACTTGAGATAAGGTTGCAAGGTCAACCTGTGCTAAAGCTAGGTCAAAAGGCAAATCCAAAACTTGCAAAGATTGTAACTTTAAGTGGTGACATTGAAATAACGGATTTGAAGAAATTAAAAAAACTAAGCGATGTGTTTTAGATTTTTGAATTTGACATGATACAAGAAAATATGATAAAGGGAATGAAATAAACATGTCTCAGAAATTCAATGCATATACTAACATAAAGAATAACTCATACAGTATTTTGGTTACAGGTGCAACTGGTTTTATTGGATCCCGATTAATCTCTTATCTTTCTAAAAGAGGATATTATGTAAAAGGAATGTCTAGAAAAAAAATTCCAGATACTACTAATGTCAAATATGTTCAAGCTGATGTTTTTGATGTTAATCAATTAGAAGATGCATTAAAAGGAATTGAAATTGCTTATTATTTACTTCATTCAATGGAAGGCAACAAGGAACAATGGAAAGAATTTGCTTCACGTGAAAAAATTCAGGCCCAAAATTTTCTTCAAGCAGCAACCGAAGCTAGAGTCAAGAGGATTATCTATCTTGGAGGTCTTGTAAATGATAGTTTAGAATTATCTCCCCATATGAGAAGCAGAAAGGAAGTAGGAGAGATTCTTGCCTCTGGAAATATTCCTGTTACTGAACTACGAGCATCACTGATTATCGGAGCTCAAGGAGGCTCTTACGCTATGTTGAGATATTTGGTAGAAAGATTACCAGTCATGGTTTGTCCTTCCTGGGTAAAATCACTTGCACAGCCTATAGCAGTTGATGACGTAATAGAATATCTCAGAGGTTGCATGGAACACACAGAGACTACAGGAAAAATTTATGAAATTGGAGGTAAAGAAAAGATGACATACGAACAACTCATGCGAGTTTATGCTGCATATCTTAACAAGAAACTCTTTGTGATTCAAATCCCCTTTCTTACAACCCGACTCTCTTCATACTGGGTTGACTTGATAACTCCCGTAAAAGCATCTCTCGCCAGACCATTAATTGATAGTCTTGTTCATGATACTATTGTAACTGATGATTCAATTACCAAAATTATTCCATTGCACCTCAAATCAGTAAATGATGCAATTGATATTGCAACAAAAGAAATAAGAGAAAATCCACCTGTCACTCCTCCTAGAGAAGAACGCTCTGGATTCAAAATTAATCAAAAACTTTTACTTATATCACTAACTGCAATGGCGGTAGTTGGAACTACATACTATTGGTTGGATGACAGAGCTGAAATTTTTGAGCCGATTTGGATTTTAGGCGGAATAATTTGGTACATTGCAATTATTGCAGCAATAATTTTTGTTAAAAATAAGACCAGACTTGGATTTCTTATTGCCGGTGTAATATCTTGGATTACTTTGGCATTCTGGTTGTTTGATAACTTTTACGTAGTGTTTGAAACCTCACTCATAATTAAACAACCAAATGAATGGGTTACAGCTAGAAATTTCATTTGGGCTGCATTATCTGGACTAGCAGTAATTGCATCACATAATACATTTCATAAAGTAATTGATTATCAATACAGAGGAAAACCCATCTGAACTGCAATTTTTTATTTCACTATACATAAAGAAAAACCAGAGAAAGAATAAACAGATTTCAGATTCAATATGCTAAAAAATGTATTAACTATATTCATTCTGCAGAAATATCTAAATCACAATCATCCTTCAGATAATCATCTTGGAATTACCACGAGGAATGAAGGATTTTGAGGGAGCAGAAATCGCAAACATTGAGCATATAAGAAGTCACTTTAAGCAACTATCCTCTCTGTATGGATTTTCATTTATGAACCCATCTCCAATTGAATTACTATCCGTTCTTGAGACAAAATCTGGACCAACTATTAGAGATGAAATATATTTTTTCAAAGACAAGGGTAACAGAGAAATCGCACTACGATTTGACTTTACAATGGGTCTTACAAGGTATATGACATCACAAAAGTCTATGAGACTTCCAGCCAAATTTTCAGCGTTTGGTGGAGTATTCAGATATGACGAGCCACAAAAGGGAAGGTATCGATATTTTCATCAATGGGATGTAGAAATTTACGGAAAACCTACTATAGAATCTGAAGCCGAAATCATTGAATTGACATCAAGACTGTTTGACTCTCTACTACTTAAAAATATCACGATTGACATTAATCACAGAAACCTTGTAGAGTCTTATATCAACAAGATTTTTGATTCAAAGGATTTCCAACTTGTGGCTGATATCCTACGAGCAGTCGACAAAATTCAGAAAAAATCTAAAAACGAAATCCTAAAGGAATTCCAAGAAAAGGGATATGATTCAGATAAACTAGAAAAGATTTTAGATTTTTCACAAATTAAAGGAACAATACAAGAAATAGAGCAAAACTTTGACACAACACAACTCGAGTCATGGGATTATCTCAAATCTCTATTTGACTCTTTAGAAAATATAGGAGTTTCAAATGTTAGAATTAATTTTGGAATTGTAAGAGGACTGGACTATTATTCTGGAACGGTCTTTGAAGTGTTTGACAAAAACTCTACACTAGGTGCTTTAGCTGGTGGAGGAAGATATGATACACTAACCAAAGCATTTGGAAGAGATGATATTGGCGCAACAGGAGTTGCAGGTGGTATAGAGAGAATCATTCTGACAATGCAAGAACAAGCAATAATTCCAGAAATATCACATAACAGAGTCTCAGTTTTATACATTAATGATGAAACGCAAAAAGTTGCAATGTCAATTGCATCATTGCTTAGATTAAACAACATTCCAACTGACATTGATCTTACTGGTAAGAATTTAAAAAAACAGATGGAGACTGCATCTCATTCTAGATTTTGTGTTATAGTTGCACCAAAAGAGCTAGAAATTGGCAAGATAGTTTTACGTAATATGAAAGATGGAACAGAAACCCAAGTTGATATTGAAACTATAACTGATGACCCAAAATCGGTTCTTAATTTAGAAATGCCCTAGTTAACATCATTATCTCTGGACCAGTAGTTAAAGTACCTACAACAATACAATTGTTGTTTGCCAAAATACCTGATGAGACAAATGGAATGCCATTATTGATGGTAGAGTGCTCTGTTCTTACGCCTAAAACATTTGCGAATATTTTCATATCTTCTTCATCAGCCTCTGGATGAATAACAGCACCTGAATTGTTTGCAACCATTACTGCGCCTACCTGATTAAATCCTGCAATTCTCTTCTGCAATACCTCTACTCCTAAGACATTTTTTATAGTTACAATATCTTCTTTTGATAACCAAGGAGAAACAATTGCTCCTTTATCATTTGCACATATTAGATTTCCTAGTGCTGTATATTTTGAGTCTAATACGCCAACTTGCAAATCGGTCTCTTTTTTTATCAAGTCATACTCATTTTGAAATGCAGTTTTAGGTAACAAAATTCCTTTGTTGTTCATTACAGCTAAAACCCCAAGTAATCGTGTATTTGCAATTGATAAGTACATGCATTTAGCTTGCAAATACTTTGCAAGTTTTTCTGCCTTTGATTCAGCAAAACCCATTGGAAGCATTACATACTTGTCATTGACATTTATGTAGATTCCAATGTTTGGAGCCCGATATACATCATACTTGATAATATCCATTTTACTCAAAATTTATCGAACAACATTATGAACGTAAGGAATTCTGTAAAATATTGAATAAAATCATGTCATAGATCAATTAATTTCTAATGTCTATTCTTGTCTAGCTTTAAATAACATCTGCAAGAAAATTGAGTCATGCCAATAGCAGAAAATTTTCCTGAGGGCCTAAAGCCTATAGGAAAAATTATGAATTCGGACGGTGAACACTTTCACTTTGTTTGGGGTCCAGGCAAAAAAACAAACAAAGATGGTTCTCAAGCCGAAGTCTTTGCAGATTCAGATGTTGTAGCTGCATATACTGCAAGAGGGGAAGAACATGTTCCAGTTGGTATTAGCGGAACGATGGTCGCAGTTGACTGGGACTCTTGTGTTACAGATGGTGCTTGTATTGAAGCATGTCCAGTTCAAGTTTTTCAATGGTACAGAACTGAAAAAGATATTTCAAATACACAGGCAATTAACGAAACATTTGCAGGCACTGGAAGTTCTGTCAAAGATGAAAGAAAAGATCTAACTGACAAAGCAGATCCAATAAGAGAACATGATTGTATCTGGTGTATGGCATGCGTATCAGTTTGCCCCCCTCAAGCTATCAAGGTTGATCAGTCAAACTTGGAAGCACACGAGAAAGCTGCTGGAACTTTTAAAAAGATGGACGCAGGGTCTTCCAACCCTCACACACACGATTAGAAAATTAATTTTTTCTGTATTTTTTGTACTTTTTTTAAATTGAAATTTTCAAAATTATGGGTTTGATAAACATTTAGTCTGTACTAATTTTGTCTAGCTTTAAATAATATTTTGAAATAATTAAACTATGCCAATAGATGAAAAATTTGTAGAAAATCTAGAAGTAGTTGGGAAGACCTCACATGCAGATGGAGAAAATAAACACTTTATCTGGGGTAAGGGCAAAAGCGATGGCTCAGCATTTTCAAATGAACAAGTGAAAGCTGCCTATGAGGCACATGGTGAAGAACAAGTTCCACTTGGTATTCACGGTACCACAGTAGCAGTTGACTGGGATGATTGCACTGCCCAAGGCTCATGCATGAGTGTATGTCCAGTTCAAACCTTCCAGTGGTACAGAACCGAAAAAGATATTTCAGCAGCTGAATGCTTGAATGCAACTTTTGAGGGAACTGGTAAAACTGAACAAGACGAGCGTCTAGACTATTCAGACAAATCAATGCCAATCAGAGAACATGATTGTACACAATGCATGGCATGTCAGGAAGCTTGTCCAGAAAAAGCAATCTTGATTGAACCATCATACCAAAGGAATCATGAAGAGGCTGATGGTACGTTTGTAAAGATGGAATCTGGTTCAGTAAACCCACATGCACACGACTAAAGAAATTTTTCTTTTTTCTTTTTAATTTTTGAAATTAACCAATACTCAACAAATTTTAAACACTGCTTTCCAACTCTTTTCGCAGAGGTCGCCTAGCTCGGTAGGGCGCGGGCCTTGAGAGCCTGTGTGCGCAAGCATACGGGGGTTCAAATCCCTCTCTCTGCGCTTTAATTTTCTATTTTTCCTAATTCTGCCAAAAGTGCAGATAATTGAATTTCTGGATTTGCACCCACTAAAATTCTGTAGTCATACTTTGCAATAACTTTTAAAATATCAGAAAGTTTCTCATGTTTTGATTTAAACACTGCAGAGTTTAGATACTTTAGAAAATCAGATTCGGACATTCCATAAACTTTTATCAACTCTATCATCTTTTCCCTGGCATCAAGAATCTTTCCTTCAAGTGATAACTTTAGAACTCCATCAACATCAGTTGTCTTTGTCAGACCTGCTGATGCCTTTACATGCTCTTCTGAAATTGCACCTATACTTGCAGTTGCTTGTAATAGATTAATGGCATGTCTCAGGTCTCCTTCAGAATAATCATATATTTCCTTGAGGCCTTTTTTATCCGTCTTTATCTTTTCTTTCTTGGAAATCTTTTCTAGATGAGATATCACGTCCTCTTCTGGAATTGATGTAAACTTGAACGTTGCACATCTACTTTGAATAGGATCTATTATCTTTGAGATGTTGTTTGCAATTAGGATGAACCGGCAATTCTTTGCAGTGTCCTCTATTATTCTTCGAAGTGCAGTTTGTGCGTCAGATGTCATCTCATCAGCTTCATCCAAAATTATTATCTTAAATGGAACATCTACCATTCCAGCATATCTTGAGAATTTTTTTACTTTTTCTCTTACCATTCCAATTCCTCTCTCATCAGACGCATTTAGCTCCAGAGTGTAATCTTTAACATATTCTCCAAGAATCTGTCTTGCAATACATAATGCCGTTGTAGTTTTTCCAACCCCCGCAGAACCAGAAAATAACAAGTGTGGCATATCTGTTGGATCCTTAGTTAATGCCTGCAAACTTCCAATAATTTCAGTCTGGTTCACAATATCCGATAATATTTGAGGTCTATACTTTTCAACCCACATACCAGCAACTGACATGTGTACTCTAAATTTGATACCTACTAATAAATCCGAATTGGTTATTCTATAATACAATAAATTAAAATCTAATTTAGGTCAGATATTATACGCGATCTCCCTATGATTAATTTAGATCAATTGATCTCACAAAATTGTGAAGAGAATTGATCGATCCTATACATGTGGATCTTAGTGAAAAAAAGTGATCTTACAATGGAAATAGACAAAATAGAAAAACTGCATATTATAGGATATGAACTAAAGGATGCTAAAATTACATTAAATCAGGATGTCAAGTTTAACATCGCTGGAATCAAAATTGAAGGGGCTCAGGGCGAAGTTTTGAATTTACCACGCTGGATCGGAAAGACTATAGCTGATAACCATCTAGGAACATTAGATTCACCTGACATGATTACTGAACTAAAGCAAGCCTTATCAAAAGAGAAGATGGTAGGAGACTATCAATTATCCACATTAGACCAACACTTTTACATCAAATTAAAACAGTCAATGAAAGAACTTAGAAATAATGATTTTGATCATGTTGAAAGTATTATGTTAGAACTATTTAGAATGAGAAGAGGAAAACTTGTAAAACTTGCAGATTCTATCAAATTAAATTCTGATCTTTACAAAAAACTTACAGTTGAAGAAGTTGTATTTTTCAAATCAATTTATGATAACAGTCAAGAATTTGAAAAACAAATCAGAGGTGGGATGAGTGAGTAGAGTGCAAACAAGTACATATACAGAATCTGCACTTTCTGATAAGGTAAAAGAATTCCTTACAAGATTCAAAGACAAGTTTGGCAATTACAAGTATGTAGAGGCAATCGATGAGATGATGCCAAAGGGCGCAAAGTTCATCATTGTAGATTATAATGATTTGGTAATAGAACCAGAGGTAGAGCTATTATTTTCTGAAGATCCTGATAGAATACTAAACGCATTTTCCAGAGCAATAAAAGAAGCATTACAAATCCGATTTCCTGATTATGCTGAAAAGATTAAAGATGAAGTTAGAGTTAGAATAATAAATTATCCATTACAGCGTAGTCTTAGACAAATCAATGCTGAAACGATTGGAAGAATTGCCAGTGTTTCAGGAATGGTTGTCAGAGCTTCTGAAGTAAAACCACTTGCTAAAGAATTAATTTTTGTATGTCCTGATGAACACACTACAAAAGTTGTTCAACTCAAAGGAATGGATGTCAAGATTCCAATTGTTTGTGATAATCCAAATTGTAAACAAAGAGACTTTGAGCTAAAACCTGAAGCAAGTAAGTTTATTGATTTTCAGATTCTAAGACTACAAGAACTTCCTGAAGATCTTCCACCTGGGCAGCTTCCTCACTATATTGATGTAACAATCAGACAAGATCTAGTTGATAATGCAAGACCTGGTGATAGAATTATCTTAACAGGCATAGTTAGAGTAGAGCAAGAATCTGTTTTAGGAATAACCCGTGGACACAGCGGATTATACAGATTAAGAATTGAAGGAAATAACATAGAATTTTTGGGAGGACGTGGAGACAAATCTTCAAGAAAAATTGAAAGAGAAGAGATCTCACCTGAAGATGAAAAAATGATTAAGGCATTGGGACAAAGTCCTGATGTTTATCAAAGATTAATTGATTCATTTGCACCACATATCCAAGGTCAGTCACTAATAAAAGAAGCAATTTTACTTTTGATTGTTGGCTCTAATCAAAGACAATTAGGTGATGGAAGCAAGATTAGGGGAGACATTAACGTATTTCTCGTAGGTGATCCTGGTACTGCAAAAAGTGAGATGTTAAAGTTCTGTGCAAGAATTGCACCAAGAGGTCTTTATACATCTGGTAGAGGTTCAACTGCTGCAGGACTTACTGCAGCTGTGGTTCGTGATAAAACAGGAATCATGATGTTAGAAGCAGGTGCAGTTGTACTTGGAGATCAAGGACTTGTATGCATAGATGAATTTGACAAGATGAAACCAGAAGATAGAAGTGCATTACACGAAGTTATGGAACAACAATCTGCAAGTATTGCAAAAGGTGGTATTGTAGCTACACTAAATGCAAGAACATCAATTCTTGCAGCAGCAAACCCTATGTATGGAAAATATGATCCTTTCAAAAATATTACAGAAAACGTAAACCTTCCGATTCCATTATTAACAAGATTTGATTTAATATTTGTTGTAAGAGACATACCAGGTAGAGAAAAAGACGAAAAGATTGCAAGACACATTATTGAGTTACATACTCCACAAGGAGCTGACCGACGTTCTGTTATTGATGTTGATATACTTACAAAATATCTTGCATATGCAAAAAGAACATCTCCAGATCTGACAAAAGAGGCAGAAGAGAAAATTCTTGATTACTATCTCCAAATGAGAAATGTAGAATCTGAAGAAATGATTACAGTTACTCCTAGACAATTGGGTGGTATTATCAGACTTGCAACTGCAAGGTCAAGACTACTAATGAAAGACAAGGTAGAAGAAGAGGATGCAGAGCGTGCAATATTTCTTATTCAGAGTATGCTACAAGATGCCGGTGTTGATGTCAATACCGGAAAGGTAGATCTTGGTGTTTTACAAGGAAGACCTAGAAGTGAGGTATCAAAGATGCAACTCTTCATGGATGTTCTTAAATCGCTTGAAGGAGACAACAAAGTGGCAGTTGAAGAAAGAGAATTTGTAAAAGAACTTGAAAAGACTGAAAAGTTTACTGAAGAAGAGGCAAGAAACTATATCCGAAGGATGCTTCGCGAAGCATCTATTTATGAATCAAAACCCGGTCACTATAACCGAGTATGAAAATAGAAAAGCTAGATCTTTTAAAACCTGCAATTGATTTTCTTTTGGCTGAAGGATTTGTAAATCTATATCCTCCACAAGCTGACTGCGTAAAAGCTGGATTACTTGATGGACAAAATATCTTGGTATCTGCTCCAACCGCGAGTGGCAAAACTCTTATTGCAATACTTGCAATGATTAGTTATTTATCAAAAAATAAAGGAAAGGTAGTCTATCTAAGTCCACTTCGTGCATTAGCTGCTGAAAAATTTCTAGAATTTAAAAAATTAGAAAAGATTTCTCTGGGAAAAAAGCTCAAAATTGGAATTTCTACGGGTGATTTTGAAAATATTGAAAAGAATCTAGAAAAAAGTAATGTAATAATTCTTACAAATGAAAAGATGGATTCAATCATTCGACATGGAGTAGAATGGATTAATGATATTGGTCTTGTAGTTGCAGATGAAGTTCATCTGATTGGTGATGAGAACAGAGGGCCAACACTGGAGATGATTTTGACCAAACTAAAACTATTAGAAAACAAACCACAGATTGTAGGACTAAGTGCTACCATTACAAATTCGGACGAGCTTGCCAAATGGCTAGATTGTAAATTAGTAGAAAGTAACTGGAGACCAGTTCCACTCTCTGAAGGAGTATGTGATGGAGGAGAGATTATAATGGATGATGGAACGACCTTTGAGGTTGAACTAAGCCTACGAGGCACTCCTATTGATTTAGGTGTACAATCAGTCAAAGAAGGAGGTCAATCTCTGGTGTTTGCTGAAACTAGAACTCGCTCAAAATCATTGGCAACAAAGGCCTCTGATGTAATATCCCAATTTCTCCAAATAAATGAAAGTAAAGAACTTGAGAAGGTATCAAAAAAAATTCTTGCAAATAACGAACATACTGATTTGGTAAAGACACTTGCAACACTTGTCAAAAAAGGAGTTGCATTTCACCATGCTGGATTAAATCAAAACTGCAGAGAAATAATTGAGACAGAATTCAGAAAAGGAACAATAAAGCTATTGTCATCTACACCAACACTTGCAGCAGGTGTTAATCTTCCAGCAAGGAGAGTCATAATTTCTAATATAAACAGATACAATGCAAAAATTGGAGCAAACAGACCCATTAGTATTTTAGAATATAAACAGCTTTGTGGAAGAGCCGGACGTCCCCAGTATGATGATTATGGTGAATCAATAATTGTAGGTAACGGAAACACTGATGATCTAATTGATTATTACATTAAAGGAAAACCAGAACCAATTGTTTCCAAAATAACTGATGACAGGTCACTTCGAACACATGTACTTAGTGTTGTTGTAACAAATCCTGGAATTAAAAAAGACGATATACTTAATTTCTTTTTACAGACACTTGGAGGACAACAATCAAGAAAACCAACAATAAAATTTGCCATTGATATCTCTTTGAGATCTTTATTGAGTCAAAACCTACTCATCAAGAAAGGTGAAAGATACGCGGCAACAGAATTTGGAAAAAAGACATCAATGCTTTATATTGATCCACTAACTGCAACATACTTTAGAAATACAATTGAGAATGTATCAAAGGGTAGATTACATACATTTGGATTTTTACATCTTATATCAAACTGTGAAGAATTCTTTCCAAAATTTTCATTGAGAAACAAGGACTATGAAACTGCAAGTGTCATGATTGAAAATCATGCATCTGAACTACTAGAGCCAATTTCAGAATACAGTTGCTCAAGAAGCCTCTTGGCACTTCAATATTGGATTACAGAATCTACTGAATTATCGCTTTCTGACAGTCTTGGAATAGAGTCTGGCGACATGCATAGAATGGTTGAGACTTCCAACTGGTTAGCATATTGCATCAGAGAGATTTCAAAGCATGTAGAGCGTGTAGATCTACTTGAAGAGTTGACAAATCTTAGAAAAAGGATCACGTATGGAATAAGAGAAGAATTACTTGATTTGGTAAGAGTGAAGGGAATTGGACGAGTAAGGGCAAGATTACTTTACAAACATGGCATTCAGAATTTAGATGATCTTGCAAAGATTCCGGTGAAAAAATTAGCGGATATTGATAAAATTGGTTCTACGCTTGCAGACAACATAAAGGTAGAATTACGAAAGGTTAGATAATTGTCCGAATTAATCATACCTGCTATAATCTCATGTTTTGTTGCATTTTTTACGGTATATGTTACAACACCATACCTAATCAAGTATTTACAAAAAAGAAATTTTGCAGTAAAGGATGTAAATAAGAAAGAAGAGATAATGGTTCCAAGGCCTGGTGGGCCTTCAATAATTTTAGGTATTATATCTTCTGAAATAATTCTATATTCATTCTTTCAATCAAATGATATCTTAGCAATAATGATTACAAGTGTTCTTGCATTTTTGATAGGATATGTTGATGACCGCAAAGTTATGAGTGGATGGTTCAAGCCAATTGCACTTGCAATTACTGCCTCTCCAATAATTATTCTTGGTGCATATGATTCTAATCTTGCTTTTCCATTATTTGGTGAAGTACAAATTCCTGTATTATACCTAGGAGTAATAGTATTGATGATTCCAATTACAGGAAACACAATAAACTCTATTGATGTTTTAAACGGAGTTGCAAGTGGATTTATGACAATAGCAGGTTTCTCACTAAGCATTGGATTATTTATCTTACAAAATTATGAGATGATGATTATCAGCTTACCTTTGGGGTTTGTTTCTTTGGCATTTTACAAATATCACAAGATTCCTAGCAAAATATTTCCTGGAGATTCTGGTGCATTAACTTTAGGTTCAATGTATGGAGCCATAGCAATTGTTGGCCAGGTAGAAATTGTGGCGGCGGTTGCACTGTTACCTGCAGTAATCAATTCATTTTTATTTTTATCAAGTGTTAAAAAAGTAGTAGAACATAGACAAATCAAAGAAAAACCCGTAGATCATGATGAGGAATTTAGACTAAGAGCAACAAATGAAAAAACAGCACCAGTCACTCTAGTAAGACTAATTCTAGCAGGTGGACCAATGACTGAAAAACAGGTATGCTGTACAATCTTCAAACTTGCAATATTTTCAGGAGGTTTGGCAGTAATTACTGCATTATTGATGGAGGTCAGGACTTGAAGGCATGGATATTTAGTTTTCTTTTTGGAATGTGGGTTCTGATTCTTGTTGGTGGTGGAATTATAGTAAATGTTTTGGGTCCAATTTCTATCACAGGATATGGTGAAATCAATTGGTTTATCTCATCTTTATTCAAGGCAGTAATTGCAATAATCTTAGTTGTGATATGGATTTTAATTTTATCTAAATTAAAGAACTGGATTTTCCGAAATGAAATAAAATCCTAACTTTCTTTCCATCGCCTTTGTTTTTTGTCATATTCTTCTCGTGTATATCTTATTGTAGCTGGTACTCCAATCACAACAGAATTTTCTGGAACATCTCTTGTAACTACTGCTCCCATCGATACCACACTGTTTTCTCCAATTGTCACTCCAGCTTTAATAACTGCACGAGCTTGAATTATTGCATTATCCTTAATTGTAACTCCGATCATCTTGTTACACATTGGATACGGATCATTTGTAAGAACAACAGATGGTCCTATGAACACATTTTTTCCTATTCTTGATAGAGGAGGAATATATGCTTGCCCCTCGATCTTTGTATTGTCTCCAACCTTTACATTATAATCAATGTGAACAAGTGAGCCAATACTTACATTATTTCCAATTTCTACATCATGACCAATGTAAGAAAAATGCCAAATCTTTGAATTCTCCCCTATCTTTGCTTTATCAGAAATAAAATTGATTATCAAAATATCACAAATGCCATGGATTTGCCTTTGTAATAATTTTTTCAGGTAATTTGTCTTTAAATTTTTTCAGAAATTCCATCTCTTGCCCCTTATTGCGTAATTCATCAGGTAACATTATTGGAATCTCTTCAATAATTGGATAAAATCTTGAACATTTGGGACAAAAAAGTACTCCTTCAGACACTATGTTGTCTTTTTGTTTTATTTCAAAAAGCTCAAGTGGATGACTTTTGTCAATTGGACATGCCAATATATCCATCATTGTCTTGTTCATTTTAGATCTAGATAGATTGGAACTCCCTTTTGACTAGATAAAAGTGCCGCTTCAGCTATTTTTGTGACGTTTACTGCTTGTTGTGCCTTTACAACTAATTCATTTCTTCCTTCTATAGCATCTAAGAAATTTTGAATTTCTAAAAAAAGCGGTTCCTGTTTTTCGTTTCTTGGAATCTCAGTATCATCATTTTTCTCTATCCGTACTTCTTGAGAGATAAAATCCGATGTAATTACAGCATCAACACATACAGCACTAAACGTTCTAATCTTTTTTGGTGTGATCCAGTTTGATGAAATTATCGCAGTTTTCTCATTCTTATATCCTAGTATTATACATGCAAAATCTTCATGCTCATGATTGATTTGTCCTGCTCTTGCAAAAACAACAACAGGCATATCATCAAAAAGCCAGTTTGCAGTGTCAATATCGTGTACTGATGTGTCATAAATAATTCCAACATCTTTAATGTGCAAAGGTATTTTATTCTCTCTATGAAACTCTAGCATTACAAGATCGCCATATTTCTTTTCCTTGAGAAAATTTTTAACAATATCCACTGCAGGATTAAATCGTTCAACATATCCACATGTTAGAATTACTTTGTTTTTTTCTGCATATTTGAGTAACATCTGACCATCTTCAGATTTATACGTCATTGGTTTTTCAACAAACACATGCTTTTTTGCATTTATCAATTTGATTACAATTTCTACATGAGTTGATGTTGGAGTAACAACAAATACTCCATCAAACTCTTCATATTTTAGTAGATCATCAAGTGCTGTATAGTAATTAACAGAATATTTCTTACCATACTTTTTACTCCGCTCAACATTTGCATCACATATTGCAGTAAGCAATCCTAACTGTGATAAAATACGTGCATGATTCTTTCCCCATCCGCCGATTCCAATTTGAACAATTCTCATTTAATGCACCATTGTTAACCAGTGAGAATATTCTTCATTTTTATTCATAACTATGTCTTTGTACTCTTGTATCATTTTTTTGGTAATGTCTCCTGGTTTTCCATTTGCAATCTTTTTACCATCTATTGATATTATTGGGATGATCTCTGCTGCGGTTCCTGTAAGAAAAATCTCATCAGATATTGTTAACTCACTTCTTACAATCTTTCTTTCTTCTACTTCAATGTCAAGGTCTCTGCCAATCCTGATTATAGAATCACGCGTAATTCCTTCAAGTGCAGATGATGAAATTGATGGTGTGATAATCTTTCCATCTCTTACAATGAAGATATTTTCACCAGGTGCCTCACTTACGTTTCCATAATGATCCAGAAGGATTGCTTCATCAAATCCACTTCTTTTTGCTTCTTGGGTTGCAATGATTGAGTTTAGATAATTCCCACCCATCTTTGCCTGAGGAGGTGTTGATTGGTCTGAGAATTTTCTCCATGATACAACACCTGCAGTAATTCCATTTTTATCAAATAAATCACCAAATGGAAATGTAAATATTGCCACATGAGTTGGTGCTTTTTCTGTTACATGTAGATTAATGCCATAATCTCCTACAAAATAAAATGGTCTTATATAACATGATTTTTTAATTTTATTTTTTCTGCATATTCCTGTAATTGCTTCAATAATTTGTTTATCTGTAAAATTTAACGAAATATTGTAGAATTGACCGGAATGTCTGAATCTTTTTACATGTTCATTTAATCTGAAAACAAAAAGATTTTTCTCATTCCAATATGCTCTAATTCCTTCAAAGATTGATGTTCCATAGTGAATTGCATGAGTTGTTATTGGAACTTGTGCTTTTTCTACTAGGATATATTTTCCATCAAACCAAACAAATTTTGAAAGCGGAAGTTTCATGATAATTTTTTTACTAAATCTGTATTAATCTATTTGGAAGACCATCCTTCTCTAGGAAACTTCATCCCTGCAACTCTAGTTGTCATATCTTCAGAAACTGCAAATTTTTTGATGGTTTCCCATTCCTCTTTAATTATGTCAGCTATGCTTTCAGTTACATCACTTCTCCAATCTGTATCTTTTCCTAGTGCTGCATCATACATCTTTTCTTTTACTGATGCAGCAGAAAGCGTCTTTCTCTTACCAATCTGTGGTTTTAATCGATATATTTTCAACATGATGCCTTCTACCTTGTCTCCTGTATATGAAAAAAATTCTCCATCAACTCCTCTGAGAACTTGCTTTCTTAACTCCCAGGATTTTGGTGCTAAAAGCGGTGGAAAATATTTTTTGAATGGAGCAAAAAATGCATAGTCATCAGTAATTGTAATAGAATCCCCAAAAACAGATTCTAGCATTTTCTTTCTTGTCTTAAAATTAAACGGAAAGCTTTTACTATTAATTTCTCTATTTCCAGATTTAAATACAACAGGCATGACCTTCACAGTGTCAGCTTTTTCTTTTAACTCCTTTATGATTTGAATATGAGCATTTGTTACTGGATTGAGATGTGCAAGATATAGCGCAGTTATCAATTAGAGTCTGTTAAAGATTGTTATATTTCAATGATTGATTTTTTGAAAAATGGGGACGATGGGACTTGAACCCATGATCTCCAGCACCCGAGACTGGCAGTATACCAAGCTAACCTACGTCCCCATTAGGAAAATCTTTTTTGAAGATTTTATTTCTTTAAAAATTTCTATCCATATGATTCGTATTTGACTTCAAAGCTTCCGTCTTCACGCTTATCATGTTCTGTCACAAAACCTTTTGGTTTTAAGAAGTCCATCACTCCATCAATCGTGCCTTGCCAACCACAAACATAAAAAATTGTATTTTCTTTTGTGATCTCCCCGCCAATTAATTCTTCTAAAGGTGATACTCCATTACCTCTTGGTCTAAGAAATGTTTCAACTCTGCCGATTTGACCTGACCATGATCTGTTAAACCATTCTTGTGGTCTACTAATTGCAGCTCTATATCTAAAATTCCATACCTCTTTACCTTTTGCGATACTTTCATTTTCTAAATTAGTTAAGAGGTCCTTATAGCTTAACTCATCAACATAACTTGCACCATGAATTACAATGATTTCTCTTTTATCTCCAGTATCATGCAAGTGTTGTGCAAAGCTCACAAATGGTGCTAAACCAGTTCCTCCACCAACACATACAATTCTTCTTGTGTCAGGTTTTCCATTTGACATCTCTTGATTAATTAAAAGTGCTCTACCCGTTGGCTTTAACCATAAAATCTCATCACCTTCCTTTAGATTAAAAATCTGCGTTGTCAATCTACCCGGAAGTGGTTTTCTAACCCATCTGATTACTAGCTCAATGTATTTTCTATTTTCAGGATGTGAAGCAATTGAATATGCTCTTCTTACAATTTTTCCTCCTTCTACAGGATTTGGCAATCCTAGCGTGATAAACTGACCAGCTTTGTATTCTGGAACAGGACCCTCTTTTGGCACAAGTCTAATTATTACAAGGTCTTCTTTTAACAATTGAACATATGTGACAGTTGCTTTGTTATCTACTACCATAACAATAACACAATCAAAATTATGGTTAAATATCTTGTGCTAATTTCACTATTGAATTCTTATTTTAACCGCTAAACGTTAATAACCAATTTAAAAAACGTAATTCGATCAGTTTTTTGATTATTGGGCCGGTCGTCTAGTCTGGTAGGATAGGTGCATGGCATGCATCGGATCAAGGGTTCAAATCCCTTCCGGTCCACTCTTTCTTTTGATACAGATAAGTAATCTTTCTAATTCAGGATCATTATCTTTAGAAATTTCTTTGATTATATTCTCAGAAATTTGTTCATTAATGTAAATAGCAGCTTGTAATGCACTTTTTTTTACTTCGAGATTAGAATCAGTTAAACAATTTTCTATAGCTTTTTTTGCTTGTTTTGCTTTTAGATGACCCAAAGCTCCTAATGCACATGATCTTACCATAGAATTCTCATCCTTTGTCATATTTATGATTTGAGGAATTGCATTTGTATTGTTTCTGTTTGCCAAAACAAGTGCTGTGTATCCTCTGACATACTTGTTATCTGAGTTAAGACTTTTTATCAACAAGTCTGAAATATCATTTTCATTTAGAATTAATGAACTAAATGCTTCTCCTCTTACTTGAATACTGTCATCGCCAAGTTTTGAAATAATTTTCTTTACAATTTCCAAGTTATCTGTACATTCAAGTGATTCTATAATTCTTATTTTTTCTTGAGTTGTACCAGCGTCTAGTATTTTGATAATGCCCTCCAACAGTTATCAAATCTTCTAATCTAGTTAATAACAGTTCAATTTTTTTAAAATTTTCCTTAGATTTAAAATCCTCTTTTAGCTTTAAATTATCCTTAAATACAATTGACCTCATGTCAACCGAAGCCAGAGACACCATATTCATTGGTAAGAAACCATTGATGGCATATGTTACATCAACGCTAATTCAATTGGCAAACTTACCATCCGTCAACATCAAAGCTAGAGGTCTTAGTATTGGCCGTGCTGTAGACGTTGCTCAAATCATTGCACGCAAAACAGAAAATGCAGGATACTCTATCGGAAATATCAAAATCGGCTCCGAATCACTAGAGTCACAAGACGGTAGAACAAGAAACGTTTCAACAATAGAAATTGAAGTAAAGAGAAACACAGCATAATTGTGCTTTACTTGAAATTTTTTCTTTTATTCTCGTTTTGAAAATCTATATTTCTTTTCAAGTTTCCTAAATTTTGGCAATTCTACCAAATCATTGAACTGATCAAAGTTTGCAATGTTATGCTTAAGTTTCGTGGTCGTTCCTGTTTTCTTTAATTCCTGTAAGATATTCATTGTAGCAAATGTGTTTGCAAATAATACTGAAAGTGGATATAAAATAATTTTAAATCCCATTCTGTATAATGTTTGTGTAGAACTAATTGGAGTTGCTCCTCCTTCGATCATATTTGCAACAAGTGGAGCTTTTATAGACTTGCCAATTCTTTTCATTTCTTCAATCGATTTTGGTGCTTCAATAAATACTGCATCCGCTCCTGTCTTTTTGTTTTGCAGCCCTCTTTCAATTGCTGCATCTAGTCCTTCTGTTGCTCTTGCATCTGTTCTAGCCACAATAATGAATTCCTTGTTTTCTCGTGCATCAATTGCAGCACCAAGTTTTTCAGTATATTCCTCTTGTGAAATAACTTCTTTTCCCTGCATATGTCCACACCTTTTAGGCCACCTTTGATCTTCTAGAAAAATTCCAGAAGCTCCAGCATCTTCTAACTCTTTAACTAGTTTCCAAACACTTAGTGCATTTCCATAACCTGTATCAGAATCAATAATTACTGGAACTGAAACTGCTCTGCATATTCTTCTTGCATTATCAACCGTTTCAGTTGCACCAATAAACCCATAATCCGGCATTCCAAATAATGTAGCAGATGTTCCATATCCTGTTTGAAACATTGCATCAAACCCAACTTTTTCTGCAATTTTTGCACCGATTGCATCATAAACACCTGGAATAACAAGTGGCTTACTTGCCTTTAGCATAGTTGATAAATTTTCCATGATTGTCTTCTTTTACTGAATTATTTATGATTTTAACAATTAGAGAGTAATATCAACATCTCTTGTTTCAGGATTAATCTTTGCACCAATCAAAATGATTATCGAACCAATTATGACATTGATCCCTAATAAAATTGGGATCCATTCTATCCCTTTTGATAGTATTGTTACTGCAATTAATGGTGCCCATGATCCAAAAATCAGTCCACCATTGTATATAAAACCACTAGCACTGTTTCTAACTTCAGTAGGAAATCTCTCAGACAAAAATGCAGGAATTGGTCCAAAACCTGTTGTTGCGACAATGATCAAAACTATAGTGTATATTGCTCTTTCATATACAGACTCTGCATTGTATAATCCATAAAATGTTGGAATTGCTAATCCAATTGTAGCAATTGCAAAAATTGCAATTGTCTTTCCTCTTCCAATTATTTGACTAATATAACCAGTAAAGATTTGCCCAAATAAGGACGTAGTAGTTCCAACAATCATTAACATTGATATTTCTGATTTTTCTATTTCTACATAATTTTGCAAAAATGTTGGAAAAAACCCAATAGATGTATAATATGCATACATCAATCCCGTCATCAAAATCAATGAAAAAATGAGTCTTTTTCTTCCATCTTTACTTGAAAGTAATTTCTTTAGTGGTGATTTCTGTATTTTTTTCTCTTTTTGTTTTGCAAGCCATACTTCAGACTCATTCATTCTAAACCTTACAAAAAGAGCGACAAAGCCTGGAATTATACCTGTAAAAAACATCACTCTCCATCCAATTTCCACAAACTGTTCTTCACGAAATATGGATACTGCCAGAAAAAATACAACTGAAGCAATTACAAACCCAAAATTAAAACCGCTTTGCAAAAATCGGAAAGTATGCCTCTTTTTTCTTTTGGTGCAGTTTCCATAGTAATTACTGCACCACTTCCCCATTCTCCTCCTGCAAAGAATCCTTGCATAAATCGTAATCCAATCAGCAATACTGGCGCCATGAATCCCACCATCTGCCATGTAGGAAGTAATCCTGTTGCAAATGTTGCAGCAGAAAATCCCATGATTGTAATTATCATTGCTTTTTTTCTTCCATGTTTATCACCAAAGTTTCCAAAGAATGCTCCACCAAAAGGTCGCATAATCAATGTGATAATGTATGCAGCAAATGTTGCTAAAAGTGAAAATGTTGGATTTTCAGCTGGAAAAAATAGTGTACTAATTAATGGAATAACTAGTAGCATTAAAACTAAATCATAACCGTCAAGTGACCATCCCAACCATGAACCAAAAACTATCGATTTTTGTTGTCTAGAAAGTGATGTCAATAATGATTTCTAAAAAATAGATGAATTTTTACTTTTCAAAAATAACTAATCAATCTTGATCTCTTTTTCTCTATTCACATCTAACTTTTTTAGTTCGTCTTGAAGGAATTTTTTATATTTTTTTGTTTCTTCATCAGTCATATTTGTTACATTTGAGCTAAGAATTGAACCCATAGTGGAAATTTTCTCAAGTAAATCCATTGCAACAAATTTTCCCACATTTCCCAGCCTAAAAAGAACATCAAGCTGTCTTTTGACAATTTCATTAATACTATCAACATCTTCCGCAGTTTCTATTCCTTTTTTTGTAAGCTTGTATTTTCCGTCTTTGATCTCTTCAATTAGTCCTTCATCTAACAACCTTCCCAATAATGGATAGATCAATCCTGGTGATGGTTTCCAAATTCCATTACTTTGATCTACTGCATAATCAATAATCTCTTTTCCAGTGTACCCCTTTTTCTTTAGCAATTCAAGAATAAAGTATCTCGAAAACCCTCTAGGAACTGAACTTCCTACTCTCTGAAACCATTCAGAAATCATCACTAGCAATATCACTAGTGATAAATATTAACTCTTCGCTAATTGAGGTTCTATTACTACATATTTAACCCACATACTAGACATCTTGTTTGAAAAATGGTTGATTCTATTGAATTTGATTTAATTATTTGTGGTTCTGGTTTAGCCGGTTTGAGGGCTGCAATTGAGGCTGCCAAAAAAAACTCAAAAATTAAGATTGGCATTGTATCCAAACTTCAAGTTATGCGTTCACATTCTGTTTCTGCAGAAGGTGGAACTGCAGCTGTACTTTTTGAAGATGAGGGAGATACAATCGAATCTCACATATATGATACGGTGAAAGGAAGTGATTTTCTTGCAGATCAAGATGTTGCTGAAAAACTTTGTGTTGAAATGCCAAAACAAGTCTATCAATTAGATCATTGGGGAATGCCATGGTCTAGAAGAAATGATGGAAGAATTGATCAAAGAGCATTTGGAGGCTATAGCTTCCCAAGAGCAACTTATGCATCTGATAAAGTTGGTTTCTTTGAAATGCAAACACTCTATGACACATGTCAGAAATTTGAAAACATTGAATATCTCAATGAATGGTTTGCAACTTCGATTATTCATGATGGAAAAAGATTCTTGGGACTCACTACAATTGAATTATCGTCAGGAACATTTTACACGATCAAAGGAAAAGCATTAATCATTGCAACGGGAGGAGCTGGTAGATTATACAGCTTTTCAACATATGCGTTATCATCAACTCCAGATGGACTAGACATGGCTTTTAGAGCTGGCATGGCTCTCAAAGACATGGAGTTTGTTCAATTTCATCCAACTGGAATCTTACCTTCTGGAATCTTAATTACAGAAGGTGCAAGAGGTGAAGGTGGATATCTCTTAAACAATAAGGGTGAGAGATTCATGAAAAAATATGCTGCTGGAAAAATGGAGTTAGCTCCAAGAGATATCGTATCTCGTTCTATGATGACAGAAATTAATGAAGGTCGTGGATTCAAACATGAAACTGGAGTTGATTGCATGAAACTTGATTTGCGTCATCTAGGCGATGAAAAAATTAAAGAAAAGTTAGGAGGAATTAGAGAAATTTCAATTAAATTCTCTGGCATTGATCCTGCAGAAGAAATTCTTGATGTTAGACCTGTTTGTCACTATATGATGGGAGGCATTCATACTGACATAGATGGTGCAACAGAATTGCAAGGTGTCTGGGCTGCTGGTGAGGCTGCATGTAACAGTACTCATGGTTCAAACAGATTAGGCGCAAATTCTACCTCTGAATGTATAGTATGGGGAAAGATAACTGGAGAGTTTGCAGTTGATTATATTGAAAAAGGAGTACCTGATAATCCCTGGCCACATCATTTAGTCGCTGCCGAAGAAAAGAGAATTTATGACGGAATTTTCAGAGGAAATGGTGATGCTAATCCATATGAAATTCGTCAAGAACTAACTGACACTATGAATGACAAGGCATATGTTTTCAGAAATGAAAAAGAGCTAATTGATGGGCTTAAAAAAATTCGTCAACTAAAAGAGCAAACATGGAAGCATGTTGATGACAAAGCAAAAGAGTATAATACTAATTTTACAAATGTGATGGAGCTTGATTCGATGATTAGGACTGCAGAAGTTGTTTTAATTGGTGCAATTAACAGAAAAGAATCTCGTGGTGCACATGCAAGAACTGATTACACTAAACGTGACGATGTAAACTTTCTTCATCACACACTAGCATATTATGATCCAAAAGAACCTATAATGAAGAAACATCCAGTAACAATTACTAAGTATCAACCAGTGGAGAGAAAATATTAGATGAATCCACACGATGAACACAAAGAAGGAATTGGCGGGATGGCAAATCCTGGAAGATATGGAATTGAAAGAGTAGCATATTGGTTAATGCGATTAACCGGATTGGGTTTGCTTGGATATTTTGTAGCTCATATTTATGAAACAAGTAATATTTTAAAAGGAAGAGTTGGATGGGAAGAATTTTTAGCTTTAACCCAAACAACCGAAGGACACATCTTTATGACATTGGTAATTGGAATGTGTGTATTTCATACAGTTAATGGTATTCGTGTAATGTTAGGACATGGTGGAGTTGGTGTTGGTAAACCAGCAAGACCAGACTATCCATATCTTCCAGCATCTCAAAATGCAAGACACAAAATGGGAATATATTCAGCAATTGTACTTGCAGCAGTTGCAATGATGTACGGAATGGCCGTGATGTTTGGTGAGTAACATGAGAGAAAGTCATATAATGAAAATCCACTATGGAACTGCTTTGGCAGCAATTGGGCTTGTAGCTGTTCATATTCTTATGCGTCTCACTCAGGGATTTGCAGAATCATTAGAATATGAAAGTGTAATTGCAAACTATAGATTCTTGCCTTATGCGGGACTATTGGAAATTATCTTGATATTATTATCCATTCACGGATTTAACGGATTGAGGGTGATTTTGCTAGAATTAAAACAAGGTCAGACATATGAAAAAGCAGTGTCTTATGGTTGTATTGCAGCAATGATTGCATTAATAGCATATGGTTCGCGAACAATATTTATGACAAATATGGGGCTGATGTAGATGGCACAATCTTATGAAATAGATGAGAAAAAGAGCTTAACATCAAAAGTTGTTACCCTACGTATAGCAAGATTTAATCCAGAAAAAGACTCTGACACCAAATTTATGGAATTTATAGTCAATGTTGAAAAATGGACTACTGTATTAGAAGCCATTCTTGATGTAAAACAACACTTTGATCATTCTGTTGCTGTACGATACTCTTGTAGACAAGCAACGTGTGGTTCTTGTGGAATGGTAATTAACGGCAAACCAAGACTAGCATGTTTTACCAAAGTATCAGAACTACAATCTGAAGTTGTAACCGTAGAACCAATGCATAATTTCCCAATTATTAGAGACTTGACAGTGCGATTTGACAGATTGTTCAATACACATCACAAAGTAAAACCATATCTGATCAGAGATGATTCTGAAATCACATCTAACACAAAAGAATTCTTACAATCACCAGAAGAATTAGAACAGTTCATCCAATTCTCAAATTGTATCAAATGTGGTTTATGTAATTCTGCATGTCCTACTATGGCAACTGATTCCTCATTTGTTGGACCACAAGCCTTAGCTCAAGCATACCGATATGTAGCTGATAGCAGAGACAAAGGAAAAGATACTAGACTAAAGATTATTGATGAATCCCACGGAATTTGGAGATGTCATTTCGCAGGTTCATGTAGTCAGGTTTGTCCAAAAGGAGTTGATCCAGCAATGGGTATTCAATTACTTAGAGGATACATGCTTGGATTTAGAAGCTAGTTTTGCTTTTTAGGATTAGGACTGTTATTTACTTGATTGTTAATTTGCTCGGCCATAAAGTGATTTGAGACGTTTACTTTTACATCATTAATTCCATCCACCTTTAACAAATTATCATGAATGTCCTGACAGATTTTAAATCCAAAAACTGCAGGACAAAATGGACTTGTTAGATGCAAATCAACTTTAACACCATTACTGTTAATGTCTACTTCATCAATCAATTCTAAATCTGTAATAGATGTGTTAATTTCAGGATCTACAATTTTTGATAATTCATCAAAAATTTTGACTCTTAGTTGTTTGATCTCTTGACTCATGACAAAAAAAGCGTTGATGCTATATATAACCATTCTAGAACCATAGATGATGTATCGTTCACGTCTTGTAAATGATTTGAGTGATATTACATTGGACTATGTCTCTTCAATTAATGATGATTCTGAAATTGCACTTTATGATATCCTTGGAAGTCAAGCTCATGTATTGATGTTATATGAGAATAAAATCATTACAAAAAACGATGTAAAAAAAATTTTATACTCATTAGAAGAGTTAAAAAATGAAAAATTTGATACATTATCCAGTGCTGAAGACATTCATGAGCTGATTGAAACTCTAGTGATCAAAAAGGCAGGAATGGTAAGTGGTGGAAAAATGCATACTGCACGTTCACGAAATGATCAAGTTGTTCTTGATATTCGTATGAAAATTCGTGACGATATCAATATTTTATGTAATTGTCTACTTGATACAATAGAGGCTTTTGTTTCTTTAGCCAAGAATCATCAAAAAACGATAATGCCACTTTACACTCACTTACAACAAGCTCAAGTAGGTGTCTTTTCACATTATTTGATTGCACATGCAGATGTTTTATTCAGAGATCTTGACCGTCTTTACACAACATTTGTGCATGTAAATGAAAGTCCGCTAGGTGCAGGACCTGTTGGGGGTACAAGCATTCCAATTGATAGACATAGCACTGCATCTATGTTGGGGTTTGATGGAATCGTTGAGAATTCTCTTGATGCTACAAGCAGCCGTGATTTTGTTGCAGAATATGTATCAATGATTGCAATACTGATGACAAACCTAAGTAAGATTGCAGAAGACTTTGTAATATGGTCAACATCAGAATTTTCATTTATTGAATTGGCAGACGAATTTACTTCCCCATCAAGTGTAATGCCTCAAAAGAAAAATCCAGATATTTTAGAATTAACTAGAGGAAAAACAGCAGAAATTATTGGAAATCTTACTGCTATTTTAACTACAATCAAAGGATTAGCTTCAGGCTATGGTCGTGATTTACAACAAATAAAATCATCAATTTGGTCTACCTCAAAAATCTCAATTAGTGCACTATTAATTATTAAATCAATTCTTTTGACATTACGCGTTAATGAAAAGCAAATGAAAAAAGCAACCGAGTCTAGTTATTTAATAGCATTAGATATTGCAGAAAATCTGGTTAAAAAAGGAATTCCGTTTAGAACTACTCACAAAATTGCTGGCAGTCTTGTTCAGATTGCACATGAATCTAAAAAACCACTAAACAAGATTAACATTGAAGAAATTTCTAAAGTTATCAAAGGAACAAAAATCGAACCCAAATTAATTCAAAGTATTATTCAAAATACTACAATTACATCCTCGCTTAAAGAGAGAAAATCATTTGGTTCTTCAGGATATGAAGAACAAAAAAGAATGATTAATGACAGAATAAAAAAAATTAATTCCTATAGAATAACCACAACAAAACGACAAAACGACATTATCAAAGCGTTTGAAAATTTATCAAATAAAGTACAATTCATTATCAAATAAGAGCGGGTCTAGTGGGATTCGGACCCACGACAACCGGATTAAAAGTCCGGTGCGCTACCTGGCTGCGCCATAGACCCCTCATAAAAAATGCTTGACGTGTATAATTTAGTCTTTTAGAAAATTTTTTGAATTGGCAGAAACTTTTAATCTGGCGATTTGTATCAAAAAATCCGTGCCCTTGTAGTATAGCCCGGTCTAGAATTCGGCCCTGTCACGGCTGAGACGCGTGTTCAAATCCCGCCGAGGGCGCCTTTCTTCTTTAATTCAATCAATAACTCTGTTTTTTTGCGATCAGTAAATTCATGTTTGTTCTCATACAATTTTACACTGATTATTATTAATTAAATAATCTCGATTCATTAGGTGACTTTTTTTATAATGTCTTCCTATGAAATTTGGGAATTCTACTCCTTACAAGAATATTAAAATTCAGGCAATCTAAGTAAAATTTGATGTCTGAAGAGAAGAAAGAATCTGAGGTAAAAGAAAAACCAGTAGTAGATTCAGCTTCAGTACAAGAAACTGTTGAAAAAACAATCGAGGCTGAACCAAAGGCCAAATCTGATAAAACTCAGGAAACCGATACTAAAACAGAGGCAATTTCAGCAGCTGAAGCAGCTGAAATTGCATCAAAGGCAGCAGCTGAAGCTGAAGCTGCAGCAAAGGCGGCAATAGCCAAAGCTGAGGAACTAAAATCCATAGCAGAAAAAGCAGCAGAAGCAGAATACAAAGCAATTGCTGACGAAGTTAAAGCTGAAACTGCAAAAGCAAATGATTACACTTTCAAAAGAGATAGTGAAGTAATTTTTAGAAGAGATATGGGTGAGCCCGAATTTTTCTTACACAAAAAAGATCGATTTATTGTTCCAGTTCTGTCACCAGAACAACAAGAACAACTTACAAGGAAAGCAGAGGTTCCTATCGACAATACTCCTTCATATAATCCAGAACATGTTCTGAGTCCAGAATATGGTGGTGTTTCAAATTATGAATCTGGAATTGGTAATTTACTAGAAGAAACAAGACAAAAACTTGCAAGGATACAAAAAAATCCTGAATCATCTGAAAAAGAAGTTGCAGATGCCAAACATGAACTTGCATATTTAGAATCATTACATGAAAACTTTTATCTTGGAATGAATGTTTTCCGAACAGCTAAAGGTGGACGAAGTAAAATCAAGAAATAGATGGTGATATAGTGAGTGAAATAAAATTTGATGTTTTAAATGCAAGAGTGACTTTCAAAAACATTCCACTACATGCACTTGCTAGATTTGCATTTAAGGATGTTAATGCTGCATGTGAATCTTTCAAAAGCATTTCAGGTGTTGATGAATGTATAATAATTCAAACTGCAAGTAGAGTTGAGATTTTTACAGTAAGTAATGTTGAAACTGAAGATAGTCCAGATGCAAGAAGAGCTGAAGGAAAAGGTCTCATATTAAACAAAATAAAAGAAACATGGGAAAAGCACTCTACTTTGGAACCAAATGACGTTGATCACTTTGATCAAACCCTGGAAGTCTATAAAGATGATGATGTTTATCTTCATTTGTTAAGATTAGCTTGTGGTCTTGATTCTGTTATAGTTGGATCAACAGAGATATTTGATGAAATAAAGAACTCACTTGCCAATGCAAAACAAGCAGGATTCTCAGGAAAAATCCTCAATAAATTGTTTGAAAGTGTAATCAGACTTGCAACATCCATTAGAAATACAACTGAAATTAGCAAGGATGTATTATCATTAGGTGATGTAGCTATTAGACTCGTTGATGAGAAAACAGGTCTTGATGCAAAAAAGAAAGTATTACTAATAGGTACAGGAGAATCTGCGGCAATGGTTGCAAAAACTCTAAACAAGAAACAAATTCCATTTGAAGTAACTAGCAGAACAATTGAGCGTGCCACAAATTTCTCCGAAATTCTTGGAGGAAAACATATTGCTTTTGAAGATGTTTTGGCAGGATTTGATAAATTTGATATTATTATTGTTGCAACTACTGCTGATTACTTTTTGATCACTTATGATCGAATCAAATTAGTAATGGAAGAAAAGAAAAAGGGAACTTTGATTTTAGATATTTCAGATCCTAGAACCGTTGATGAAGGAATTACTGCATTACCTGGAATTAAATTGTTATTTCGAGATCAAGTAGCAGAGATTTATGAAGAAAATGTTAAAACAAGATCTGGTATTGTTCCAGCAGTTGAAAAAATTATTTCAAAAGAAGTCCCTGTATTATCAATATCTATGAAAAGAATCTAAAATTTTAAAAAATTAACTTTTTGTAAATTAACTTTGCTTTCTCAAGATAAACTGCATTAAAGCTTCTTTGGAATAATCTATTCCATGCTCATCTTCAGTATGTTTACCGAATTCTTCAATGACTGCTTCAATTTCGCCTTCAGCTACGAATTGGCATTCAAAACCATAATCATTACATCTTAATCTAGCCACAATTTACGTCATAGTATTGAATATAAAAATTAAAAGCTTCTGTTATACTGATGACAAAAATAGTACTAATAAAAAAAATCAATTTCCATTGGAAATTTCCATAATTTTGAGAATCTTGGTTAGAACTATGATAAAAATTCTGATTTTTATAAAAAATACCAGAGAAATACATTTATCCAAAGTTTAACAAGCTATTTTGTATGGTTTCAGAAACCAAAGCCAAGATCGTATACATGGAATTGTTAAGGGAGGATCTTGTTATAATCAGAATAGTGCCTGAAACTGGTATGCCTGAATACAAAACAGGTCAATTTCTAACAATAGGTGTGCCTATTCCTTCAGAACAAAAAATCGTCAGACGTGCATATTCAATTGCATCACATCCAGAAAATAGAGATTATTTTGAATTTGTAATTAGATGGGTTAGAAAACCGTTACCAGGTAGAGTTACCACTGAATTGTTTTATGCAAATGAAGGTGATGAAGTTTCCTTGGGGGCACCAACAGGTCAAGAATTATTAATTGATAATAAATTACCGAATGGACAACCTGATATGAGAAGAATCATCTGTGTTGGAGGTGGTACTGGGATAGCACCATTTGTTGCATATGCAAAACATCTACATGATACAGGAGACAAACGTCAGGTTGTTGTTCTGCATGGAGCAAGTTATGTAGATGAATTAAGTTATAAACGTCTTTTTACTGATCTTCAAGATGAAAGTATTGAAAGAGGTAAAGATCAATGGAATTTCATATATGGTCCTGCAATTAGTAGACCTAAAGAATTCTTTAACAGATCATGGAATGGTCATGTTGGACGAGTTGAATCTTGGTTTAAACCAAATAAACAAGGTATCTCTCCTATCGATGAACTTGTTGGAGAGGAAGTAACTCCTGCCAATTCAAAAATCTACATTTGTGGTTATCAAGGCCTTATAGATGGTGTTATAGAGAACTTGGCACCTAAAGGATTTGTTACTAAGGATGAAAAACATCCAGATGGAAGCTATGAGATTAAGTATGAATCTTATGGATAAATTAACAACACTTTTGTCTCAAACTAAATTTCATCAAAAAATTAAGTCATTTCATCAGTAAAATTATTTCATCTAAAATTTTTTTATTTGCAGCTGCAATAAATGATATTCGTGTTTCATAGCTAAGGTTTGTATCAAGCGGATTCAAATCTGAATCAACGAGTAATCCTCCAGCTTCTTTAACAATCAAATACCCTGCTGCAATGTCTTGTACTCTGATTTTATTTCTCAAATCAATAAAAATATCCAGGAGTCCACTCGCAAACAGAGCCATTTCTAATGCATTTGCTCCAAAATGTCTAGTGTGATTATGTTGTTTAAAAATTGGGTTAAGCTTTTTCATCAAATTAGTGGAAGCACCTGATGTGTTTATTCCAACTATTTTGTAAATTGGGTCTTTATTATGAACTTGAATTCTTGACTCATTCAAAAATGCCCCTTTATCTTTTGTTGCCCAGTACATTTCTCCATTTGAAAGATTAGTTATCACACCATCTGTTATGGCACTAAGCCTATTTTCAGTTGCAAATGCAAGGGAACTACAAAAAAATGGTACACCTCTTACAGCATTTGCAGAACCATCAATTGCATCCATTATAATAAATCCTTTTGGTTTTTTAGATAATTCCACTCTACCACATTCCTCCCCCAATACAATGCATTCAAAATTAATTTCCTTAAGATAATCTAAAACCGTTTTTTCAGCAATAATATCGATATTTCGTGAAATATCTCCTCCTGCCCCTCTACCAAAATTACCAGCTGCATTTTCTGTTCCCCCCAAATCTTTTACATTTTCATAAATCCTTTTTGATACTTCACGTAATATTTCAATTACTTCCATAGCTTGTAATTCCTTTACTCTTAATTAAATTGAAATATGTTTTCAAAATTTGAAAGCATAAATATCTAGAAATTAGCTCATCGTTTGTGAGTGGAAAAGATCAATCTGTTGTTAGTAAAGAGGCTCTGATGAGTACAAAATCTGGAAAGCAAATAATGAAACAGGGTTTATTCAAATCCAAAGGTTATAGATTATTTAATAAATACAAAGAAGAAACAGAAAACGAATTCCCAAATTTTACTGAAAGATTTGTTAAAGGTTTACTCAATGAAATTAAATCTGACTCTTCTCCAAACTCAACACAACAAGCATTTGGTGATGAAGTTGGTTCTACAGAAATTATCTTAGAAGCATCAGAAATTGATGTAATCAGATCAAAATTAGAAAACCCTGATGTTCTAAATGACAGAGTTTTACGTATTTTAAATTCTAACTTTGTTAAAATGACGTTTCCTGTATTTAATGCATTATTTGACGGTGCTGCAGAATATACTGGAAGAAAAGATCCTAATCTAAGACAAAATATAGTGGAGGGACATATTCTGGCAATTGACCTTAGTGAACCAATGGATAGAATTGTAGACAAAGATGAAGATTTGGAATATCTCGACGATTACAAACTAATGAATCCATACATTTTGAAACTTGCACGAGACAAAATTTCTAAAGGAGGTGATAAAGTTCTAAAAGAATTTGAAGAAGGATTCAAAGATGCAAGAATTGGTCAATATCTTGATGAGAAATTAAAATCAAAACCAACAACAATTACAGAAGAGGAGATGAACTTGTCTTACAAAAAATATCGTGCAGTTATGGGAACTGCTGGAAGAAATATGGCACTAGCTGAACGTCCTCTAGGCGAGATTTTCTATTTGGGAATGGCAAGAGCAGCAGAAGGTGTTGGATGTGGAAACGAAATTGAAGACTCCATTAAAAATGGTTTTGTAAAGATTCCATCTTGGCCACTATATTATACACTATTATCAAATGATGTTAAAAAAGGATTTGAAATTACTCTGGAAAAGAGTAATTTGTATTTACAGGATGCTCGTTTAGCACTTGAATTGCTTCCTGAAGACTTTTCTTATAAAGAATTTCTAGAATTTTTGTTTTTAACTGTTGAGCATTATAACCAGTATTGGTATAACCAATTACAAAAAACAAACAAATGGTCTGAATTTGAATCTAAACTTCCAAAGTGATTAAATTGATGTGGTCAGAGAAACATAGACCTCAAAGTATATCTGATATGGTTGGTAATGAAGAATCTCGTGCAACAATTATTGAATGGTTTGTAAAATGGAAGAAAGGAACAAAACCAATTCTTATTGTTGGCCCTCCTGGAATTGGCAAGACAACAATTGCATATCTTACTACAAAACAATTCAGATATGATATGATCGGACTTAATGCAAGTGATATTAGAAGTAAATCAAGAATTAATGAAATTCTTTCTCCAGTACTAGGAAATGTGAGTGTTCTAGGAACACCAATGATATTTGTTGATGAAGTAGATGGAATTCATGGAAGAGGAGATTATGGTGGAGCTGAGGCCCTAATTCAAATTCTAAAAGAACCTACTGTTCCAATTGTACTTGCAGCAAATTCCGATTTATCTGATAAAATGAAAAGTATCAAAAAAGTTGTAAAAACAATTTACTTCAAACCTATTCCTCCAAGACTCCTACGTGTATACCTCCAAAATATTTTGAAAAAAGAAAACGCAAAACTTAGTCCGGGCTCTTTAATCAAAGTAATTGACAAATCTCATGGTGATATCCGTTCTATGATTAATCTTACACAATCACTTGTAACAGGTTTTAATCCACAAACAGATCAATCCTTTGAAAACATCAATGTTGAAAACGGCATTGATGCATTCTTTAAGGCAAAATCTCTAGATGAAGCAAGAAGTGTTTTATATTCTATGCAAATAGACCCCAAGCAAAAGATTGATGCGTTTTATTCCAGCATTATTACAAGTAATCTAGATACTCAAACACTTGCAAAACTTTTGAATGTACTCTCTGAAGCTGATATTCTTTATGGAAAAATTATGAAGACACAAAATTGGAGACTACTACGTTATCTAAATGAAATCTTACTTGCACTCTACAAAAATGATGATCGTATTAGATATACTCAATACAATTTATCTTGGTCTCTACTTAATCGAATTCGTTGGGATGGAAGAAAAATCAAAGCATTATCTTTAGTAATTGCAAAGAAATTACACATGTCATCAAGTGCTTTTGTAACAATTTGTTTTCCATATATTTTATTTTGTATAAAAAATAAAAAATTAGAATTTGAACTAGAGGAAACATTTGGTGACATTATTGAAAAAGAGATTGAGTTACTAAAATGAGCTGGCGTAAAATACCAATGAAATTTTCTGGAACATGCATTGTATGTAATGAAAAAATTGAAATCAATGAAATGGGATTATGGGCAAAAGGAGTTGGAGTTAAACATGAAAAATGTGCTCAGATAAAAGAGTTACAATGTATCATTTGTGCAAGTCCTGCAGGATGTCCTCAATGTGAATTTCAGGATAATTGTGATATTGAAAAAGTTTCACAGATTTGTATTTGCAAAAAATGTAGTGAAGAAAAAGACGTGTTTGAATTATATCAAAAATCTACTCTCAAGAAATTTCCATTACTGAATCTGAATTCTTAGCAAATTGTCTCAAATTTTTCAAGAAAATTCACAATTTTGAATGATCATGACAAAAATATCATAATAAAATATCTGATCAAATTAAATTAATATAGGTATGTTTTATTGATTAATTGTCGATATGCATTCCGAAAAGATTGAGGAATATTCTAAGAGAAATAAGGTATCGCTACAGGGTGGTGGGCAAGATAGAATTAAAGCCCAACATGACAAAGGAAAACTTACAGCACGAGAAAGAATTGATCTATTATTAGATGAAGGTACTTTTGTTGAAGTGGATCCCTTAACCACACATCATTATCATGAATATGATATGCAGAAAAAGAAATTCTATACTGATGGTGTAGTTGGAGGATATGGAAATGTTAATGGTAGGCAGATCTTTGTGTTTGCCTATGATTTTACTGTACTTGGTGGTACACTAAGTCAGATGGGTGCAAAAAAAATTACAAAACTTATGGATCATGCATTAAGAACAGGTTGTCCAATAATTGGAATAATGGATTCAGGTGGTGCAAGAATTCAAGAGGGGATTATGAGTCTTGATGGTTTTGCTGACATTTTTTATCATAATCAATTAGCATCTGGTGTAATTCCACAAATTACTGCGAGTATCGGTCCATCTGCAGGTGGTTCAGTATATTCACCAGCAATGACTGATTTTGTAATCATGGTAGACAAAGCAGGTACTATGTTTGTCACTGGTCCTGATGTAGTTAAGACAGTGTTAGGTGAAGAAATTTCTTTTGATGAATTAGGTGGCGCTATGACTCATGGAACAAAAAGTGGTGTTGCGCATTTTGTTGCACAAAATGAATACGAATGTATGGATTACATTAGAAAATTACTTTCATTTTTACCCCAAAACAATACTGAAGAACCACCAAAAATTACAACTGATGATGATCCGAACAGATTAGATCATAATTTGATCAATATTATTCCTGCAAATCCGGTTCAGCCATATGATATAAAAGAAATCATAAATTCTATTGTTGATAATCATAAATTTTTTGAAGTTCATGAATTGTTTGCACCAAATGTTGTAGTTGGTTATTGTAGAATGAATGGTAAAGTAGTTGGAATTGTTGCAAATCAACCATTACATCTTGCAGGTGCACTTGATATTGATTCATCAAACAAAGCAGCACGTTTTATTCGGTTTTGTGATGCATTTAATATTCCTATAATTACTCTAGTGGATACTCCCGGTTACATGCCTGGGTCTAACCAAGAACACAATGGAATCATAAGACATGGAAGTAAGTTACTTTATGCATACTGTGAAGCAACAGTTCCAAGAATTACTCTTGTAATTGGAAAAGCATATGGTGGTGCATATATTGCAATGGGAAGCAAGAATCTTAGAACTGATATCAATTATGCATGGCCTACAGCAAGATGTGCAGTGTTGGGAGCAGAAGCTGCTGTAAAAATTATGTCCAGAAAAGAAATTGCAGAATCTCCAGATCCTGAGACTACAAAGAAAAAACTAATTGATGAATTCTCAGAAAAATTTGAAAATCCATACGTAGCTGCATCTCATGGAACTGTTGACAATGTAATTGATCCATCTGAAACTAGACCTATGTTAATTAAAGCACTTGAGATGCTTCAAAACAAGAGAGAAAAACAACTTCCAAGAAAGCATGGAAATATCAATTTGTGATTAGAATGATTGAGAAAGTCCTTATCGCAAACAGAGGAGAAATTGCTTTACGTGTTATTAGAACATGTAAAAGATTAGGAATCAAAACTGTTGCAGTTTATTCTGATGAAGATTACAATTCATTACATGTCAAGAAAGCAACAGAAGCGTATCATATTGGTGAAGCAGCTCCTGTCAAGTCATATCTAAATCAAGAAAAAATTTTAGATGTAATGCTATCCTCTGGTGCTGATGCGGTCCATCCAGGATATGGCTTCCTTTCTGAAAACGATGATTTTGCAAGGCTTTGTGAGAAAAATAAAATTAATTTTATTGGACCATCAGCAGATTCAATGAATCTTTGTGGAGATAAAATGAGATGTAAGGATGCAATGTTGAAAGCAAAAGTCCCAACTGTTCCAGGAAGTCCTGGTCTTGTAAAAGATGTAGAAGAGGCATTAAGCATTGCAAATAATATCAGCTATCCTGTATTACTCAAATCCGTTTATGGTGGTGGTGGTCGTGGGATTAGACTAGTAACAAATGATAAAGAACTACGTGAAGGTTTTGAAACTGTAACAAGCGAATCAATTTCTGCTGTTGGAAAATCAGCAATCATTGTTGAAAAATTCCTTGAGAAAACCAGACATATTGAGTATCAAATGGCAAGAGACAAACATGGTAATGCAGTTCATCTTTTTGAAAGAGAATGTTCAATTCAAAGACGTAATCAAAAACTTATTGAGCAAACTCCCTCACCAGTAGTTGATCAAAAAACTAGAGATAAAATAGGTGAGTTAGTTGTTAAAGCATCAGAAGCAGTTGATTACACTAATTTGGGTACTGCTGAATTTTTAAGATCTGATGATGGTGAATTTTATTTCATTGAAATTAATGCAAGATTACAAGTAGAACACCCGATCTCTGAACTGGTATCTGGATTAGATTTTGTCAAACTTCAACTAGATATTGCAAATGGAGAACCATTACCATTCAAACAAAAAGATCTTAAAATGAATGGTTATGCAATTGAGTGTAGAATCAACGCTGAAGACACGTTCTTAGACTTTGCCCCTTCTACTGGTCCAGTTCCTGATGTAACAATCCCATCAGGGCCTAGTGTTAGATGTGACACATATCTTTATCCAGGATGTACAGTTTCCCCATTTTATGATTCATTAATGGCCAAACTTTGTACATGGGGCCAAACATTTGAAGAATCAAGAACTAGAATGCTTAATGCATTAAATGACTTTTACATACAAGGTGTTGAGACATCAATTCCTTTATACAAAACAATTCTAAATACTAAACAATACAAAAACGGTGAATTATCAACAGATTTCCTTAAGCGTTTTAACATTATTGAAAAACTAAAGGAAGATCTCAAAGAAGAAAAAACAGAAAAAAGTGAATCTGCAGTAGCGGCCGCAGTTATTTATTCTGAATACTTCAAAAGCAGAATACAAAATTCAACACAAAACAATTCTACTTGGAAAAATAAACTGGATTGATGATAATGGACTATAAAATTGAAGATGTTGAAACTGCCTTTACTGGTGAAATCACAGAAAATCTAGGAAATAATGAATATGTTATTAAGATTAATGACAATGAATACCAAATAAAACTTCTTACTCTGGATTCAAAAGGAATTGAATTTATTCTTGACCAAAAATATCACAAAGTAAAGTATCTTGATAATACAACTAATCAAATGAATCTTGTAATTGACAATGTACCAATCACACTAAACATGCATTCTAAATTTGATGAGATTGTGTACAAGAATTCAGGTGGTGCTGTTGCAGGAAATGAACAACTGGCTCTCAAAAGCCAAATTCCAGGTAAAGTTGTATCTATTGCAGTTACAGAAGGCGATTCTGTCAAACAAGGTGATGTTGTCTGTACTTTAGAATCAATGAAGATGCAAGTTGCAGTAAAATCTCACAAAGACGGTTCTATCAAATCAATTAAAATTAAACAAGGCGGAAGTGTAGCTAAAGGTGACATTATCGCCGAAATTGAATAAAAAATTTTTCCTATTTTAGAAATTGTTTAATTTCTTCATAATTTGGCTCTTTTAATGGATCTTCAGATACCCATTTGTATCCAATTTTTCCATCTTCCATTATTACAAATACGGAACGTTTTGCCGCATTGTAATCTTTGATGTGAAGCAAATCTGGCATTAATACATTGTAATCACGGATTACTTTACTTGTATAGTCTGCCAAAACTGGAAAATTGAATCTATTTTTTTCTGCAAATGCTTTGTTTGCAAATGGACCATCATTACTTATTGCAATTACTTGAGCTCCTAGTTTTGAAATCTCTTCCCAAGAATCTCTAAATGTACACAGTTCGCTTTCACAAACTGGAGAGCTTGCAGCAACAAAAAATGATAAAACGATCTTCTTTCCTTTAAATTCCTTCAAAGTCCGCATTTTCAGCTCAGTATCTGGAAGCTCAAAGCCAGGAGCAGTATCTCCAATATTCAATCCCATGATCATCTACTGTTGTTATCATATAAAGTACTTTACAAAAGTTAGATCTAAAAAATAACTCAAAAAACCGAGCATACCTTTTTATACAAAAACTTGGGTTCAAAGCTAAATTGGTCGGAGAATTAGCGGGCAATTATAGTACCGTGGTGTTAATGTTTGGCTTTGCAGTAGCGGCAATGGCACCTGCTCTGATTATTTCTAGAATGATTTCGCCCCGGAAACGAAGCAATCCAGTCAAATTTTTACCGATGGAATGTGGTCAAGTTCCATCAGGTGAAGGACGAACTCACTTCATGATGCAATATTATGCTTATATTTTGATGTTTGTGGTTTTTGATGTAATGGCAATATTCTTGTATGCATGGGGAAGTACAATTTTAGAATTACCGAAGTCTGCAACTCTTCCAATTATAGGGTTCTTAGGAATTATGTTTGCAGCAATGGCCTTTGCATTATATCAATCAGGGAGACGAAACATATGGTAATTATTTATACAAATAAAAATTTCAGGGATGGTAGAACACATTGTTAAAAGATCTATTGACACCAGAAAACGCAAATGTATTTGTTGGAAAATTAGGTGACATTTTAGAAAAAGCAATTGACAAACCATTGGGATATGCCATCAATTGGGGTAGAATTTGGTCACTTTGGCCTGTTCACATTGAAACAGCTTGTTGCAGTGTAGAATTTGGAGCAGCATCAAGTCCACGATACGATGTTGAAAGATTTGGTATCATTGAAGCATTTGGATCACTAAGACAATGTGATCTAATTGTAGTTCAAGGAACAATTACTAGAAAAATGGCTCCACGTCTTCGTTTAGTTTATGACCAAATGCCAGAACCAAAGTATGTTATTGCAATGGGTGCATGTGCAATTACTGGAGGATTGTATTTTGATTCATACAATGTATTACCAGGAATAGACGGAGTTTTACCAGTAGATGTCTATGTTCCAGGCTGTCCACCTAGACCTGAAACTCTAATTCAAGGCTGTATGTTGTTACAAGAAAAAATTAAGAGGATGAAGGCTAGGAAGTTTGTGTAATGAGTGAAGAAAAAAAAGAATCAATTGAATCTGAATCTCAGGAAAAACCTACACCAAAACCTACACCTACAAAAAAACCAACTCTAGAAAAAGTCAACCTACCAGAATTTGAAAAAGGACTAGCAGATAAAATTGTAGAAAAGTTTGGTGAAAAGACAAAAGTAGCATTTGTCAAACCAGACAGAGTCAGAATTAATGTTAGTAAAGAAAATGTACATGATGTGGCAGAGTTTATTCGAGATGAATTAAATTTTGATCATGCTGAATCTGTTTCAGGAGTAGATTATCCACAAGACAAAGAAATTGAAGTGGTTTATCACATAGGTTCATACACAGATTCATCACTTGCAAGACAGATTCTAGTCTTGGCAACAAGAGCTCCGAGAGAAGAAAATCCAATTCCCGGAAATGATGCAACAAGACTTCCTAGTCTTAGAGATATATTCTACAGTGTTGAATTTCATGAAAGAGAAGTTTTTGAAATGCTAGGTGTTTACTTTGAAGGTCATCCAGATAATAGAAGATTACTTTTGCCAGAGGATTGGGCAGATTTACCGCCACTAAGAAAGGACTTTGCAATAAAAGGAAGATAAAGAAATGAGCGCAAAACTACCACCAGGTCTAGCACTTCAAAAAGTAGATGAGAGAATTATGACTCTCAATGTTGGACCACAACATCCGGGTTCTGGTCATATGAGAATTATTGTACAAATTGATGGTGACTTTATTGTCGCATGTGATCCAGATCCGGGTTATGTCCATCGAGGAGAAGAAAAGATGGCAGAGTACAGAAACTATATCCTAAACATTCCGCACTTAGAAAGACCTGTAATTCATGATTCTTGTAATGTTTTGTATCCTTATGTTTTGGGAGTTGAAGAACTTCTTGGCATTGAAGTTCCAGAACGTGCAAAATACATTCGAGTAATTGCTTCTGAATTAAACAGATGTATCTACATAATGTACTGGCTTGCAATCTATGGTATATTTTTGGGACATTCTACAATGTTCATGTGGCCAGCAGGTGACCGTGAACTATTAATTGATTTGATGGAAAAAATGTCAGGAGCTAGAGTAACTCATGCACACTTTGTTCCAGGTGGAGTTAGAAATGATTTACCACCAAACTTTGAAGATGTTTGTCTAAGACAAGTAAACTACTTTGAAAAACGTATCAAGGAATACGCAGCAGTATTTTATGACAATCCAATTTTGATTGCAAGAACTGAAAAAACTGGTATCTTGTCTAGACAGGATGCAATAAGACTTGGGACTACAGGTTCTGTCCTTCGTGCAAGTGGTGTTGATTATGACCTAAGAAAAAAAGAACCATATGATGTCTATGATGAACTGGATTTCCAGACTCCTGTTCTCAAAGAAGGTGATTCCTATGCGAGATCTAAAATTCCATGGCTTGACATGATGGAGAGCTGTAGAATCATCAGAAATGCACTTGCAAAAATGCCAAAGTCTGGTTCTGTAAGAGTAAAACTAAAACCAAATCCAAAGGGTGGAGATGATTCAGTCTACAAACGCGTAGAGTCTGGAAGAGGTTCTCTTGGTTGTTATATTGTTTCTGATAAAAAGCCTGAGCCATATAGACTAAAACTTAGTGTTGGTTCATTTAGAAACCTAATTGCATTGCCATATCTCCTTAAAGGAGAAAAACTTGGCAACATGCCCTCTGTTTACTGGAGTCTAAACTATTGGCCAGTGGAGGCAGATCGATAGATGTCTGTTATTGCACCAAAATTCAAGTTTAGCGAATTTGTAAAATCTATTTTAGACAACTTGTTTTGGTTCCTTCTAATCTTTGCACTAATTGGTTTACCGCTAGTCCAAATTATTTTGTTCTATATTGAAATGCCTGTAATTGATGGTGAATTACTCACACCCTTTCTCGCATTGACATGGCTTGCTGACCCGTCCAGAACACTTCCAATTCTAAAATCATTCATGGCAACTGATTTGTTTAGAATTGCAGCATTTCCTGGATTTGGATTTGCAGCGTTGCTAGCAGCAGGTACAATTTTTGTTGAAAGAAAAATGTTAGCAAAACTGCAGTTGAGAGTTGGTCCTTTCTATTGTGGTAAAATTGAAGGCATCTTACAATTGATGGGTGATGGTCTAAAATTAATCTCAAAGGAAATTATTATTCCAGCAAAAGCAGACAAACCAATTTTCTGGGCAGCGCCTGTGATATTTGTTGGAGCTGCTGCAGCATTTATTGCATTGATTCCTGTGGCTCCTGGTTGGGTAGTTGCAGATGTAGATGTAGGATTGTTGGCAGTATTTGCTGTGATTGGATTCTTTCCAATCATCACAATTCTTTCTGCTTGGTCTGCAAACAGCAAGTTTCCATTCATTGGTGGAATCAGAGCTTTGCATCAAATGGTATCATTTGAAATCCCTCTTATTTTGTCATTACTTGGTGTTGTGATACTTACAGGAACTCTGAATCTTTCTGAAATTGCTGCAAGCCAATCAAATTTCCCATGGATTGTATTTTTACCCGTTGGTGCAATTGTATTCTTTATTACTATATTAGCTGAACTAGAAAGAATCCCATTCGACTTACCGGAGGCAGAAAGTGAAATTGTTGCTGGTTGGTTAACAGAACTTTCTGGAATGATGTATGGGCTTGTTCAGTTGGGAACTTATCTTAAACTATATGCGTTCGCAGCACTGTTTGTCGTATTGTTTTTGGGTGGATGGAATGGTCCGATGATCTGGCCTCCATTCCCTGAAGAAATTATTACTAAAGGAATTGAAGCTGGACCAATTACAATAACAATTCCTGGATTGCCGTTGTTCTCACAAGAAACACTAAATGGAATTGTCTGGTTTGTAATAAAAACAGTAGGAGTAATATTCTTTATACTATTGCCAAGAGGCGTATTTCCAAGAATTAGAATTGATATGTTGCTAAGTCTTGGTTGGTACAAATTAATTGGATTGGCATTCGTTAACATCTTTATAGCTCTAGGCTTGCTTTACGCTGGAGTCTTGGGACCTGGAGGAATGTTGTAATGGGAACTGCTACAGGAATAATTAAAGCTCTGAATTCTGGAATCAAGCATATTGCTATCAAAAGATTTACTCTAAGATATCCTGAAGAGAAATTAAAGTTTGTAGGAGATGGCTACCAATTTGATCCCTCAACAGGAGTTGGAATTGCTGGTCTTAAAGGACGTCACATGCTCTTTCATGATCACTGTACAGGATGTCAGCTTTGCTCAATTGCATGTGAAGGAGTAGCTGAAGCAATTGCAATGGTAAAAGTTCCAGATCAACAAACTCAAAACAAGAAATCCATTATGCCACAGATTGATTATGGTAAATGTGTATTTTGTGGATTATGTGTTGATGCATGTCCATTTTATGCATTATACATGACAAATGATTATGAATTATCTTCATTTAGTAAAGAGGGACTTATTTACACTCCAGCTCAACTTGCAGTAAAACCCTATGTTGCTCAAGATTCTGAGATAAAAATTACTGATAGAGGTGCAACCCATGGCTGATGCTGTTTTTCTTGCATTATCTGTTATTACAATTGGTTCTGCAATAGCAGCACTAGAGTTACGTTCACTTATTTATGGTTCTATTGCATTAATGGGAACACTTGGTGGCATTGCCGGATTCTTCTTATTGTTGGATTCACCGTTTGTTGCAATGTTCCAGCTTGCAGTGTATGTAGGTTCAATTGCAGTTTTAATTTTATTTACGGTTATGCTTGTAAAACGAGAGCTTATCTTTAAGAAAGTTGAGGATAAAAGAAGAAAATTTGCTGGTATTGCATTGATGTTGGTCTTTATGGTTGGGCTTGGGGCTGTAATAATGGACTCGGGAATCAAATCAATTACCACTGATGAACCAGCAGTTGACTTTAGAGATATTGGTGCTGACTTTCTAACTTATTATTGGCCAGCTTTGATTCTAATGGCATTAATTTTAGCAGGTTCAGTCACAGGCGCATTAGTTTTAGCAAGAAGGGAGGATGTGGAAAATGAGCAACGAACTAATTGATTTTGTTATCATATCTGTAGCCCTACTGGGAATTGGAATTTACGGTCTATCCGTAAAGAGAAATGCTATTCGAATGTTGTTTGCAGTTGAGATTGTAATTAATGCAGCAAACCTTAACATGGTTGCATTTGGAAGATTTTTACCACACAGTGGTGGTCAAACACTGGCCTTGTTCTCAATTGCAATAGCGGCAGCTGAGGTTGCAGTTGGCTTATCATTAATAATTGTAGCATATCGAATGTATCAGAATATCGATATTGCAGATTATAGGAGCTTGAAAGGATAATGGAGTATGCGTTATTGCAGGCAGTTTTCTTGCCTTTATTGTTATCTCCAGTTGCCTATATCCTTGGTAGAAAGATGGGTCCAAATGCAGCTATGTGGTTTACATTTGCAATTTTACTATACACAACAATAATTGTAATTCAAGCCGCACTTAATGGCACTACTGAAGAACATTATCCATGGACTGAGCAGTTTGGTGAGTTTGGTTTCTTGATGGATGGCCTTGCATCACCATTTGCCATAATGATTTATGTCTTATGCACAATCTTGGCTCTTTACTCAAAGCCATACATGATTCACAAATTCCATGAGCAATACGAAGAAGAGCAGAAAGAAATCACATCAACTACTGGGCAAACAACAATTGTTGAATCCTCCTCTCTGACAAATTATGTAAATGCAAAATCTGGACTTTACTTTGCACTATATCTTGTTTTTGCTATGGGTATGCTTGGGACAGTTCTAGCAACAAACCTGATTGAATTTTATGTGTTCTTTGAGGTCATGCTTATCCCAGGTTTCTTTTTAGTTGCAATATGGGGAGATGGTCCTAGAAGAAAAATAGGTTTGATGTTCCTCTTTTGGACACATGCAGGCGCCGTTGTTTTATTATTAGGTTTCTTAATGATTGGTCTTACAGTTGGCAGCTTTGATTTTGCTGATATTCATGAATCTGAAATTCCACAAGATATCGTCCTAATTTCTGCAATTGCAATTTCAATTGGGCTTGGAGTAAAACTTGCAGTGTTCATGTTTCATGTTTGGCTTCCTTGGGTCCACGGTTCAGCACCAACACCAATTAGTGCCTTATTGTCACCAGCTATGATCGGAATTGGTGCATATGGTATTTTTAGATTAATTGTAGAATTTTTACCTGCGACATTTGCAGATCTCTCAATTTGGTTCCACATTTGGGGCCTAGTTACAATGCTTTATGGTGGTGCTATGGCATTAATGCAAGATGACATTAAACGACTGCTAGCATATTCTAGTATCAGCCAAATGGGTTACATTTTGTTTGGTATTGGCTCAATGTCTGTTCTTGGATTGTCCGGAGCAGAAATGATGTATGTTACTCATGCCCTAGGAAAAGGCATACTCTTCATGATGGCAGGAATTTTGATTGTAAAAGTAGGTACTAGAAGTATTTCGAAACTAGGAGGACTTGCAGGTAAAATGCCAATCACTGCTGTTTGTGCGGTAATTGGTGCCCTTACAATAATGGGTGTTCCACCAACAAGTGGATTCATGGGCGAATGGATACTATTTTACGGTGCACTAGAAACAGCAATAGAAGAAGGCTCTACAGTTAGAGCTGTAACATTTGGACTTGGACTTGTTGCAACAGCCCTTACAATGTCTTATATGTTATGGATGCTAAAGCGTGTATTTTTTGGAAAAACTCCAGAACATCTGGATAATGTAAAAGAAGGAGATTGGTACATGACAGCACCAATGATGGTTCTTGCCGGATTTACAGTAGTATTAGGAATTTATCCAGATATCTTCTTGGAGAAAATAATTCCGTACATGAATGGAGTGTTGGGTGTATAGAATATGGCAACAGAATCTATTGGTTTACCATTTGAAATTGGTGCCGCAAGTGCTTGGCTAGTTTGGATACTTCCTTTTATTGCAGCATTAATTATGCCAGGAATTGGAAAAGCATCCAAAAATGCAACTGGATATGTTGCAGTTGGTTTTGCATTGATGAGTGCACTTTCTGCAGCATCTATGTTGCCCATGGCATTAGAAGGCCATGAGATTCATGATCAAGTGACATGGATTGAAGCCATTGGATTAAAGGGTGGAGTATTAGCTGATCCACTTTCTGTGATAATGGCAAATGTAGTAGGATGGATTTCATTCCTCATTATGATTTACAGTACTGGATACATGAAAGGCGATAAAGACATTACAAGATTCTGGTTCTGGATGATGTTCTTTATTGGTTCAATGCAATTAATTGTATTATCTGACAATTTACTTCAAGTCTTCTTTGGATGGGAAGGAGTAGGCCTTGCATCATATGCATTGATCAGCTTTTGGTATCGTGACAAAAAGAAAGATCACGTCGGTACAGAGGGACGTACTGTCTTAGGTATGCTAGACTATTATGCACCAACACATGCTGGTATGAAGGCATTCATCATGACCAAAGTTGGTGATGTTATGATGATTGCTGGTATGCTTTTGATTTTCTTGTTTGCTGGAACATTTGGATTTAAAGAATTAATGACTGATACTGCATGGGCAACCTCAATGTCTGCTCAGGGTTTGTTGGTACCTGCATTTGTCTTATTGTTTGGTGGAGCTATTGGTAAATCTGCACAATTCCCACTAAACGAATGGTTACTTGAGGCAATGACAGGCCCTACTGCAGTCTCTGCATTGATTCACGCAGCAACAATGGTAAAAGCTGGTGTTTTCCTTGTTGCAAGAATAGGCCCACTTGTCTTTGCATTGGGTGCTGCAGGAATACTAGCTGACCAATTCTTTGAGATTGTGGCTTGGGTTGGTGCAATCACTGCATTACTTCTAGCAACACAAGGTATGGTTAATCCTGAAATTAAGAAAGTTCTTGCATACTCTACTGGTTCTCAGATTGGTTATATGATGATGGCTTTGGGCGTTGCAGGATTATCAGAACAATATGTTGATGGCTATACTGCAGGATTTTTCCATCTAATATCTCACGCTATGTTCAAGGCTTCTCTATTTATGGCAGCAGGTTCATTATTGCATATTGTCGGTTCTAGATTTATGACTGATATGGGTGGCTTGAGAAAGCACATGAAAAAAACATATGCATTCATGTGGGCTGCCGGTCTAGGATTGATGGGTGCACCGTTTATCACAACTGGTTTTTGGAGTAAGGATGCAATCTTTGCAGCAGTTTATGAATCTGGAAGTGAATGGGCATTACCACTTTATACAATCGCAGTTTTGACTGCAGTAATCACAACATTCTATACAACAAGAATGATTGGAATGGTATTCTTTGGTAAAAAGAGCAAACACATTGAGAAGATGGAAGAAGAAGGGCATCACATTCATGAAGCCTCGTTATCTATGTGGGTTCCTTATGGTATTCTTGCAGTTCTAACCATTGGAATTGGATTAATTGGATTTTCAGCAGAAGGTGGAATTCATCATTTGTTTACAGAATATCTTGACCACTCATTTGGTATACATGCGGTTCATCATGAATCAGGGGAGTCATTCCTTCCAGCGCCATTAGATGGTCTTAATCCCATTGCATTGGGTTCCTCACTAGTAGCATTTGCAACAGGAATTGGATTAGGATATGTATTCTATATTGGCAGATGGGTTGATCCTATCAAATTCGTAAATTCAAATATTTTCTTTTATGCAATTCACAAAGTTATTCTAAACCGATGGTATCTTAACGCAATAATCTACTGGTGTTTTGTAGTGGCACCACTCTGGCTTGCAAGAGGTCTATTCAGATACTTTGAAAAGACTGCAATAGACTATGGAATGAACATAGGATTGCAAAAGGCAGTAGGTTGGAGCGCCAAAGTTGTACAAGGAACACAAACTGGTGTGGCACAGTCATACTTATTCGTATTTGGAGCAGGATTACTATTTGTAGTCTTGATATTGCTGATATAGGAGGTATGGTGAGATGTTAGATATTAGCTCAACTCCACTAGTTATAATTGCAATTCTTGGAGTAATTGGAGTGCTCTTACCAATTATCAGTATTGTAAGAAAAGAACGTGGTTCAAACTCTTTTTATGCCGTAATTGCATTTGCAGCACTTATCATTTCAATTGGATATGTTTCATATCAATTTGTAACTGAACATATTCTGCCTTCAGCACTATTCTCTGATGAAGTTCTAGTTGATGATGCTTTTGGCGGATTCTTTGCAATAGCAATGTTGATTGTTGCAATATTCACAACAGTTGGCTCATTTAATTACATGAGAAAGCAAAACCATCCTGCTGTTTACTATTCTTTGATTTTACTATCAACAATTGGCATGGTGCTTGTTGCGTATTCAACAGATCTTGTTATGTTGTTTGTTGCATGGGAGTTGATGAGTATTCCAACATATGTTCTTGCAGGATTTATGAAAAAGAATCCAAGCTCTAATGAAGCAGCATTAAAGTACTTCTTATTTGGAGCACTGTCTTCTGCAATCATCGTTTATGGAATTTCACTATCATATGGATTAACTGGCTCTACAAACATTGGAGAAGTGATTCGAGGATATGCTACACTTGATCCATCTTTACTTCCACTGGCTTTATTGTCTATTGGAATGTTTATTGCTGGATTTGGATTCAAAATGGGACTTGTTCCATTTCACATGTGGTTGCCAGATACATATGAAGGAGCACCATCACCAATCACTACATTGCTGGCAGCAGGAACAAAGAAAGCAGGATTTGCTGCAGCAATACGAATAATAGTTCTTGGTATGGTTGCACTAAATCTCGATTGGACTTTGGCGCTAGGAATACTTGCAGTAATGACAATGACAATTGGTAACATTGCAGCAATTATGCAAAAGAATCTATCAAGAATGTTGGCATACTCTAGTATAGGGCATGCAGGGTATATCTTGATTGGACTTGCAGTTGCACCTTTTTCCACTATGGGAATCCAGGGCTCAATGTATCATATTCTTAATCATGCAGTAATGAAAGGTGCTGCATTCATTGCAGTTGGTGGAATTGTTACCACATTGGCTGTTACAAATCTTGACAAACTCAAGGGACTAGGTAGAAGAATGCCAATAACTTCACTTGGATTGACAATTTCACTTTTAGCTCTTGCAGGTGTTCCTCCACTTAATGGATTCTGGAGTAAACTTATGCTATTTGGTGGGGCATTAGATGCAAGCTCTGTTTTGTCATGGGCTCCATGGCTTGCAATTGCTGGAGTTCTTAATAGTGCATTATCACTAGCTTACTATGGTTGGATTATGAGAAAAATGTACTTTGAAGGAGAAACCGAAAAGAGAGTTTCAGAACCAAAATCTGTTATTGCTATAATGGTTTTCTCAATAATCTTTATGGTGGCACTTGGTGTTTATCCAGATCCAATTATCAAATTCGTAGAAATGGCTTCTCCAACAATCAGTTTAGGTATTATGCCTTAAAGGTTGTAAATTTAATTAAATTTTCTAGATTTACTTTAGCCTCATTATCTGGTATTTTTCTCAATCCAGATCTTGCCTTGTCTGAGTATTTCTTTAATAGCTCTTCCATCTTGTTAAAAACATCTCTTGGATCAGAACTCTTCTTTATTAGAAAATTAAACAATTTGTCTTCATTTTTCCAATCAAGCAAATCATCTCTGATTTGATAAGCAATTCCAATATTTTTTCCATATTCTGTTAGAGCCTCGATTTGCTCTTCTGTGCCATTTGCAATAATAGCTCCTATCCTTGCTGCCACTTCAAATGCAGTAGCAGTTTTGTATTCAATTACTTTGAGATAATCATCAAAAGTTACATCTTCGCTGGTCTCTAGTCTACCTTCAATTATTTCTCCTTCACTCATCAGCATAGCAGTTGTTGCCAAATCCTTTGTTATTCTTGCATTGTCAAGTCTTGATGAAATTGCAAGAATCAAACCTAAAACAAAATCACCCGTTAAAATACTTGTATTGTATCCATATTTGATATGGAATGGATCCTTTTGCCTGCGCATTGTCTCATTGTCAATGATATCATCATGAATAATAGATTCCATATGTAAAAATTCAATTGCACATGATGCTGCAAAAGTATTTCCGTCTACCTTACCTACGCTTTCAGCTGCTAAAACCAAAATTATCGGTCTAATTCTTTTGCCTCCATCTAAAGAATACTTTATTGGTTCAATAAACTCAGATTCTGAGTATAATGCTAATTCCTTGTCTAACGCATGGTCAATTTGCTTTATGTACTTACCATAGGTTTCAAGTAAAGGATTAATCTCAAAATTTTTCCTGTTCAAGATAGCCTATTGAAAAAACTTTGTCATTAGTAATTAAATCTTGGTGCTCCAGCCGGGATTTTCATCGTTAGATTTTGAACCCGGGATCACTGCCTTGAAAGGGCAGTATGCTTGACCGGTCTACACCACTGGAACCCACATAAATTCTGTGTTTTGTCCATAAAATCTTTTGTAAACCACAAAGATTTTTTTATTGGTTGATAAGAATTTGTCACATGAATCTAATAAAACAAATTGATCAAATGATTGAAGAAAGAAATTTACTAAAACACCCGTTTTATAAAATGTGGTCTGATGGAAAGTTAACCCAAGAATCTTTGGCAGGGTATTCTAAAGAATATTTTCAACTTGTAAAGGCAGTTCCAAATTTTATGGCTTCTATAATTGAGAAAGCACCAGATACAGTTGTTAGTGAATTAATTGAAAACCAACAAGAAGAAACTGATCATATAAAACCATGGATTGCCTTTGTAGGAGAACTTGGTATTTCTGAAGATGAATTAATGCCATATGTTGGAACACAAAAAACTCAGAAGGCAGTATCTGATCTGAATGGATTAATGAATACTTTTGAAGGTGGTGCATGTGCAATGTATGCTTTTGAAAAAGAAATTCCAAAAATCAGTCAGACTAAACTTGATGGATTGGCTGAATTTTATGGACTGACAAGTCATAAAGCTACAGAATACTTTAAACTCCATACAGAAGCTGATATTCGACATGCAGCATCATGGAGAAATATTTTGGAAAAATCTTCAACTGATTCAAACAATTTGATTGAAATTGCAGATAAGTCTATTTCTGCACAAAACTTGTTGCTTGATAGTTGTTATGAAGAATACTGTTAATCTCATAACATTTTAAAACTAAGGATTAATTCATCTGCTTAGGGCCCGTAACTCAGCTTGGTAGAGTAACCGGCTCATAACCGGTGAGCCAAGGGATCGAAGCCCTTCGGGCCCATATTATTTCCATTAGTTTTAAAATGAGCAAAGCCAGAATCCATTGGCTGCAATGAAGAATCAGAGTTATATCTGAAAGATGATGTGAAGGCATTTGTCTGAGCTGCCTAAAAATTAATTTCCAATCTGATTTTTCACTTTTTGCAGGATCTTTTGATCAATTAGATTTTGTTCATAAAGTGCTTGTGTGATTTGAACTACATTTAATATAGAATGCAATTTTATCCCTTGTTCTTTTAGTGTCTCATCAGCACCTTCCATTCTGTTTACAATGACATACACATCTGTAATCTTGATGTTTGCTTCTTTGAGTGATTTTATTGCATTGACAACTGAACCTCCTGTAGTCGCAACATCGTCAATCATCAAAACTTTCATTCCTTCGTAAATTTTCCCCTCTACTGACTTTGATGTTCCATAATCCTTTGGCTTACTCCTAACATATATCAGTGGTTTTACTGTTTCAATTGCCAACGCTGATGCCATAATTAATCCTCCTGTGGGTACAGATACAAGAGAATCAAAATTGTCTAATCCAATATTTTCTGCAATATCATTTTGAAGCTGCTTTATCATAGTTCTAAATTCATGTGGAAAGCTAGGAACTAGCCTCAAATCTACATAATATGAGCTTTTTTTACCGCTTGCAAGTGTATAGTCCCCAAATTTTATAATTCTATTTTGATACAAAAAAGTTGCAAACTCTTTTACAAATTCCATATCAAAATTAACTACACTGGATTTATTTTGGTTTGTATTTACTATGAATTATGCCTGAAATCTGGTTAAATTATGGTATTACTGATGTAGTTTTGGATATTAGAGCAGAAAATCTAGAGCAGAAAATTGATTCTGATGCTAAAATTATGGAAGATGATAAGATCAATGAGAAAATAGGCTACATTGATTTGACAAAACCAATAGAATTGGTGGTTTTACATAATTCAAAATCCATTCAAAAAATTATTTCATCTCTATTTACAATATGTGAACAAAAGTCTGTATCATTTCCAAAAATTTTGACGGAGAAAAAAATCATGAATTTAGTAAAATCTGGATTGCCCGAGGGTAGCTCAATTAATGAATTTGATAATGCGGATCTTTCAAACTCTAATCTAGTTTTTATGGCTGAAGTTGAATTTGATGGTCTTTTTGGATATGAAACAATTGCTACACGGTTAATCAAAAAATTTGGTAAAGACTCTATGCTATCAGCATATGCAAAAAGAAAGGATAATCTTCCTACGCCAGGTCAATCAACTGACAGTTTTGGTGAGGCAAAAAAATTTGCAGACAATTTTGAAATTCAGGGAATTGAAATTATTGCAAATTCAAATGGCATTATTGATTTTAAGATTGGTCATCCCTCACAAACAGTCACAGCTACAAAAATTCTAGAATCATCTGGAATTAAAGATGTTGGAGAACACAAATCAATGATAATTAGTACAGGAAAGGATGCCAGTAATGATACTCTTGGAAAATCTCTCTCCTCTCTATGGAATTGTGCAAGTGCAATAAAAAAAGGTGGTCTTGCAATACTTATTGCAGAATGTAAGGATGGATTAGGTTCTGATGCAATTCAGCAATTTATTGAAGACCGATTAAACATTGATCAACTTCGAAATCCTACAAAATATGTTAGTGGAATGGAAGATTTACTGTTCTTATCAGAGATTCAAAAGAATTTTCAAATTGGATTGATTTCAATTCTTCCAGAGTTTTATGCAAAAAAACTAGAAATGATTTCTCTTCCAGGCATAAAACACGCAATGGATTATATTATAAAAACACAAGGTCCAAGACAAAAAGTTGCAGTTGTAACTGATGGTGCAAGATTACTTTTAAGGTAAAAAGTTAGCTGGCAACGGTGCACACAAAATCGCAAGTACTATTACTCCAATGTAAATCATCTTTCGATTTTTTGTTAATGGCGATATGTCATCTAGTGGATTTGCACTTGGATTTCTTGCACTCATTATAAGAATCAACATCGCCATTATCCAATAGCCTAACAAAACTAAAATGGCCATACTTCCAAATGTTGCATATCTATGTAATTTTGGACCTAGTAGTGTTCTTGCCATATGTCCACCATCAAGTTGCCATGCTGGAAGCAAATTTAAAAAAGTAATTAAAAATCCAATCCAAGCTGCCCACAATATAGGTGTCATTAACACTTCATGACCTTCTCCTCCTTTTCCAAATAATGCTAATGCTCCTTTGAATAATAACGGTTCACCCATAGTGAATTCAATTAAACTATGTTCTGAAGAAACAAGTCCAGATTCAATCATCGGCGCAGTATATGCACCATATAATGAAACAATAATTGCAACTACTAAACCCGCGATGGGACCAGCTATCGCAACATCAAATAATATTTCTCGATTAATTGTTAAACCTCTTGACTGAATAAATGCGCCAAAGGTAGGAAGAAATCCATAATATGGTATTCCTGGTATAAAAAATGGCCATGTAGTCTTTAGTTTGTGAATTTTTGCAGCAATTAGATGACCTGATTCATGAATTCCTAAAATTCCTAATAATGAAAGTGTATAAATTCCTGCAACATAATATGGATCTCCTAAATTAATAAAATCAATTTTGTTTAAATTTATTGTTCTATAGTATCCATCTATCATGACAAAAGTAACTACGATTCCAAAAAGAATCCTTGGAATCCATGATGCATTTAACCATTTTCTTTGTTTTTTTACAGGAAATCTTTGAATGATAATATATTTACCATTTTCCATTTGCTCAATCTTACAGACATAATTAATGCCTTCTAGTTTTCTAGCCAAATACTCAAATTTTGATTTAAAATTATCATCCTCTATTCGAAATTCTAAAGAATACACACCCTTGTTAAATTGAGTAACCTCAAACAAAGAATTTACTATAGATATTACTTCTTCTTGATATGGATCACTCATTCTATTTTTGACCTACTTTTCCATTAAATGGTTTTATGGTTGATTTGATATATTTTAAGACTTTTAGTCCAATAAAATGATCTTTTTTCAATACTCTTAAGTTGAAATTCTGTTTGGATAAATTATTGTCTAAAGAATATCTGTCTGAAGAAATCAAATTTTTTGCTGAAAAAGTATACATTCACCATTGGCCTCCCGAAACACCAAAATGGAGTAACTCTAGAAAGGACAAAGTTGAAGCAGACATCAACAAAAACAAAGAAAAAAAACAGATTATAATTAAAAATAAAACAGTAAAAATTGATAACTATACATTTAATCCAATACGAAAAATTGGACTTACAATCCCTCAGTTTAAGAGACAAAGTATAATGATCTTTGAGGGTCACTGTGAAGAATTTGATGCACATATACATATTACAACAAAATCTAAAAACTTTCTTGAAATTTTTAATCAACTAATGAAATGGAGAGACGTATACTTTCCTGATACTTCCTTCTTAGATTCTAAAAATTAAATATTGTGGTGAGGCTATACTAATCATGCAAGTGGTTCTAAGGCAAGTTGGGGATTGTACTTTTCGAAGAGCTGAGCCAAGCGATCTAATTCCAGTAATGGAAATTAATTTGAAGACACTTCCTGAACATTATTCTGATTATTTCTATGAAAGTTTACTTGCAGAAATTCCAGAGGCATTTATTGTAGCAGAAATTGGAGGAAAACATGTTGGATATATTATGTGTAAAACAGAATATGGTTTTTCGAATTTTAAGAAATTAGGTTTTGTGAAAAAAGGTCATGTAGTTTCAGTTGCTGTTCTTGATGAATATAGAAAAAAAGGAATTGGCAAAGTACTAGTTGAGGAATCAATTAATGGTGTCAAGATAAAAAAATGTGATGAGTTTTATCTAGAGGTTCGATGTTCAAATACTGATGCTGTAAGACTATATGAAAGACTGGGTTTTGTCATAAGGCAGCAACTTAATGCATACTATCGTGATGGTGAGGATGCATACTTGATGGCAATCGAATTGAACTAGTTAAAACCAATAAATAACTCACAAAAAACCTCCCCGCCATGGACAAGCGTAAAGGTATGGGTATTACCATTTTTGTTCTCTGTATTTGTGGATTCTTTCTTTATGCATACTTGCTAATGTTATCTGAATGGAGTCCAATTGTTTTGCAGCTATCTGTATTAATGATTGCAGGTGGTATTCTGGGAGTAATTGCATGGATAGGATACGTAATGGCAACAACAAAACCCTCTGCTGCATCAATTTCTTCTGATGACTAGTTTACTTTGTAATCTTTACATCTACTACTGTTTGATAAAATCTTGGCCCAATCGGTCTAACTATTTTAGATCCTACTATCTCAGACTTTACGGGAGTTACCTGCAAATAGTGTTCTTCAGAAAGTTTTCCAGATTCTGATTTTTTGTCTGCATGAATATGAGAATAATAATGAATAATCCCACCACTTTTGGTTGCATTTATTGCAGATTGTAAGAATTCATCAGATCTTTCAGGAAGTAACATAAGAGTTCTGTCTGATTTATTTTCTAACTGCTTTTTAATTATGTTTGAGGCATCACCATTTATTGTAATGACGTTTCCTAGTAATTTGTTTGATGATATGTTCTTTTCACAAAGTTTTGATGCGACAGGGTTGATGTCAATGCTATAAACCTTGCACTTTTTTTTCTTTGCAGCCATTATAGAAAACATCCCAACTCCTGCAAACATGTTAACTATAGTCTCACCGTCCTTAACCAAATTTGCAATTCTTTCTCTTTCTGTAGATAGTCTTGGAGAAAAAAATGCATTTTCCACATCTACTGTAAATTTACAACCAAATTCTTTGTATTCTGTCTCTGTTCTGTCTTCTCCTGCAAGAATCTCTAAATTCCTTGTACGAAAATCTCCTTCTACTGCTGATGCCTGATAGAATACGCTTTTCGCTTTCTTTACTTCCTGCAGCAAGGTCTCTCCTATGAGTTTCTTTTTTGGTAGTAAGAAATCAGGGATTCTGACAATAATTATATCTCCAATCTGATCAAAAGCAGAAATCAATTCATCACTTTCTCGCGGAGTTAGAATCTTCTCCATTGCCTTCTTTAGCATACGGGTCAATTCTTGTAATAGAAATTTCCAGAACTTTTCTGTTCTTTGTCTAGTCTACTTTCTAATTTATTTACTCTAGGTCTAAGGCTTCTTTCATCTCTTCTAAATGACATATCCAGTGATTTTAGAAATCGATTCATTGCATCTGCTTTGTTCATTGGTGATGTAGCATGACCTGCCTTGCCAGATTCTCCCTCAAAAATTACTATAGAATCAGAAATTAGATCCATCAACTGCAAGTCATGATCAATAATTATAGCTGATTTCCCAAATGAACGAACAAATTTTTGCAAAAATTTTGCAATCGCTATTCTGTCTTCTACATCCAAGAATGCAGATGGTTCATCTAATGCATATAGATCAACTTTTTGCAAGAGACATGATGCTACTGCAACTTTTTGGAGTTCACCTCCTGATAAGTTTTTGGCATACTTGTTATACAATTTCTTAATTTTCAGTGGATCTAGGATTTGTTCTTCTTCTTGACTTCCTTCTATTGGTCCATTATTTGCCTTTTCAAGTAATGCAACAACTTCTACATCAATATCATTTTGAAGATATTGTGGCTTGTAAGCAATTTTTATTTTCTTGTCAATTGTACCTGAATCTGGTTTTTCTACACCTGCTATCATCTTCATCATTGTGGTCTTACCAAGTGCATTTGCACCCAAAATTCCCAAAATTTCTCCTTTTCTTACGACACCCGGATCAATAGTAACAGAAAACGAAGAATATCTTTTCTCGAGTTTTGGATATGACACAATCTCACTTCCTTCTTGAAATTGGTCTGTAGATGAAGATGAAACATCAAATGAAAATTTTTTGTCCCTAAATCTGACATTTTCATTTGGAAGATATCCGTCAAGAAATACATTGATTCCAACTTTGGTTGATAAAATATTAGAAACAATGCCGTAGGCTGCTGGTTCCCCATATAGTACTTCAATGTAGTCACTTAGAAAGTCTAATAGAGTAAGATCATGCTCTACTACCATGACACTTTTTCCAATGTTTGCCAATCCTTGAATCACTCTAGCAACTCCGGTTCTTTGAAAAACATCATTATAAGAAGATGGTTCATCAAAAAAGTAAAATTCTGTATCTTTTGATGCAGCAGCTGCAACTGCAATCCTTTGTAATTCCCCCCCACTCAATTCTTTTAGATTTTGGTCAACTGAATTTTGTAATCCTAATTCTTTGATTAACTGATTTGCTACTCCTCTTTCATCATATTTTTCAACTAGTTCTTTTCCCGTACCATCAAACACTTGTGCAATATGATGTACTTGTTGAGGTTTAATAGAAACTCGAATTTCATTTCGTTCAATTTTTTCAAAATGTGATTTTAACTCTGTTCCACTATAATATTTTAAAATTTCATTCCATTCTGGAGGATTCTCATATCTGCCAAGATTTGGTTTAAGATTACCTGAAAGAATATTTACAACAGTACTTTTTCCCATCCCATTTCTACCTAAAAGTCCTACCACCTCCCCTTTTTTTGGAGTTGGTAATTTGTAAAGTCTAAATGAATTTGGACCATATTGATGGATCTTGTCAGTTGCAAGCTCCGATGCTAAGTTAACAATCGTTATTGCCTCAAATGGACAAACCTTGACACATATCCCACAACCATTACATACATCCTCATCAATCTGAGCCTTTTTTGTCTCTTCATTAAGGACTATGCAATCTGCTCCTGATTTATTTACTGGACAATATTTTATACACTCCAACCCACATTTTTTAGGTTGACAAAGTTCCTTGTCTAGTACTGCAACTCTATGTGTCATGCCATATTTCGGCTTTTCCTTGATTTATACCTCTTTTGAACTACTCTCTTTTGGCGGTACGTTAATAGATAAGAATCTGATAGTATAATTCAAGCCGGCCATAGCGTTAGGGTGCGACCCAATCCCTTTCCGAACTTGGAAGTCAAACCTAACGTCGCTGTTGTGCTACTAAGATGCGAGAGCTCTTGGGAAGCAACAGTGCTGGCATTTTAAATTACTAATCAATGAATCTTTTAATATGGATATCAATGTCTGCATTGTGATTTTAATGCCAAACTGTAGTGTCTGTGGAGAACAATTCTCTGATGATATAAGATTCCTAAATCATATGATGGAGAAACATGGTTTTAGAAATCCAAATATTGGAAAACCTGACAGAAACAGTAGAGGATACTAGTCCAACTCTTTTAGAATATCTTTTAGAGTCTCAATTTCATCTTTTAGAAAATCCACAGTTGCAATTACACTAGTTTTTGCAGCTTCTGATATGTCATATTTCATTTCTTTTTGTATTAGCTCTTTCAGTTGCTCTCTTTCCATGATTAAATCATTTAACCTCATTATTGCATTTTCAACAGTCATCACCCTTCACCAATTTTATGGATATATCCATCCGGATGAATGCACTGATCACCTAGATGCTTGTAGTGAATATAATCATGACCAGTATGGTGCGCATCATTACACTCACAGGTTTTTTCTATCATGTATTAATAATGAATTTTTTGTATAATAATATAGAAATTAATTTTCAATAATGATAATTATTGTTGAATCTGAACTAGAGATTTTGAAGATATTCTAAAATCAATCTTACTCCAAATCCTGTAGCTCCTTTTGGATTATATGGTTTTTCTTTTGTTGCTACTTGTGTCCATGCAACCCCTGCAATATCTATGTGAACCCATGGAGTATCATTAATTGCATTTCTGAGAAATGCAGCAGCTGTAATTGTTCCTGCGGCTCTTCCAATTCCTACATTTTTCATATCTGCAACATCTGACTTTATCATATCCATATAATCATCATTAAGAGGCAGTTCCCAAAGTTCTTCGGTGGTTCTTTTTGATGCATCTAAGATTTTTTGTTTTAATCTGTCATTACTTGAGATCATTGCTGCCACGTTGGTGCCTAATGCAATAATGCATGCTCCAGTTAATGTTGCAAAATCAATAATTGCTCTAGGAGAATAGTGTTTTTCTCCATAGGATAATGCATCAGCTAAGATTAACCTTCCCTCAGCATCGGTATTTAGAATTTCTGCAGTTTTTCCACTATATAGCTTTATGATATCCCCAGGTCGGTACGATTCTCCTCCTGGCATATTTTCTACAGATGGCACAATTCCGACAACGTTGATTGGAAGTTTTAATTCAGAAACTGATTTCATGATTCCCAAAACAGTACATCCACCACACTTGTCAAATTTCATTTCATCCATTTTTTCTCCAGGTTTTAAAGAAATCCCACCTGTATCAAATGTGACAGCTTTTCCAACTAGCACAATTGGTTTTTCTGTTGTTCTTCCTTTGTTATGTTCTATAATTATCATCTTTGGTTCATTTTTACTTCCTTGTCCTACTGCAGTAATTCCACCAAACCCTTTACTTTTTAGTTCCTTCTTAGAAATAACGGTAAATTTCATTTTATTCTTTTTTGCCATATCCCTAGCAAAATTTGCTAATGTTGTTGGAGTACATTCATTCGGAGGAAGATTTGCAATACTCTTTGCAAAAACAGATCCTCCAGCAACAATCTCTGCCGTTCTAATTGCTTTGGTAATTTTATCTGATTTTGGAGATATTATTACAAGTTCTGGTACAATGTGTTCCTTTTCTGATTTATATTTTTCAAACCTGTATGATGCCATTTTACATCCCTCTACTATTTGGGATACTGATGAAATTGGATCTGCAACTGCATTTGGTGGTAATATTATAGAAAATTCTTTAACCTTAAGCTCTTTTGCTTTTTGAGCAATTTTTCCTGAAACATATCTTATAGTATCATTTGTGAATTTTTCTTTCTTACCAATACCTGCTAATAGAATTCTTTGAGCTGTAATCCCTGTGGGAATCACGGCAATCTTGCCAATTTTCCCACACATGTCAATTAGAGCCTGTTCAACATGATGCGCAATCTTTGAATCAATTTTACTTAATCCTAAAATCTTATCAGAATCTTCAATCACAAATCCGCATAGCATAGGTGTCTTTCTGTTTGGATTGTACTCTTCAACTCTGATCTTCATACGAAAACATGTGTTTTGTTGTATTATTTAGATTTACTAGAATTCTATTTTCTTACTATTTGATAGCAAGCTGACAGATCTGATAAAAACAGCTTTTACGGTTTTACAATCATGATCACATTGCTCATTAATCTTTATTGAAACTGATTCTTTTTCCTTAAGGCTAATTATTGCTTTTACTAATGGTAAAAGAGCTGCTCTTCCACCAAAAGCATTTTTTTCATTAATTAACCAAAACATCTGAAGTGCAGAGTCATCTAAAACATCGTCTCTGATTTTTTGGCCTAAACTTGAATAATGACCTACCATTGCAATTCTTCCTCTAGAAAAAAAGTTAATTATCTTTGCAAATTTTACGCATAGATAACAATGATTATCATATACAACAATTGGAATTCTTTCTCTAAATCTCATAATAAATATTACATACGATCACATTAAAATTTTCAGTTATCTTCATTACTTGTCAATCTAATGGTTCATTTCAAGTAGATTTTTATTAAAAATCTAAAGAAACTCAATCTATTATGGGTCTTAACTATTATCAAATTAAGAAGAATGTTCAAAGTGCCCGTAAGCTAGTGATCCGTGCTACAAATACAGCAGGCTCTGGTCATCCTGGTGGTTCTTTCTCAATGGCTGAAATTTTGGGCTGTATATTTTACAAATACTTGAAATATGATCCAAAAAATCCTACTTGGGAAGATCGGGATAGACTTGTATTGTCAAAAGGACATGCTGCACCTGGCTTATTTTCTAATATGGCAATTGCTGGCTATTTTCCTGAATCTGAACTTGATACATTAAGAAAACTTGGCAGTAAACTCCAAGGTCATCCTGATCTAAAATGTCCTGGTGTTGAATTTTGTGGAGGTTCTCTTGGAACTGGCTTATCCTATTCCGTTGGAATTGCTTTAGCAGGAAAAATTGATGAGAAAACCTATCATGTGTATACCATTATGGGTGATGGGGAATCCGATGAGGGACAAGTATGGGAAGCTGCAATGACTGCAGCAAAATACAAGGTTGATAATCTGACAGCATTTTTAGATAGAAATTTCATCCAGCAGGACTCTTATACTGAAAAAATTATGCCACTTGATGAAAACTTAGATGGTGATGAACCTTCGGAGATGTGGAAGGATGCATCAAGATGGAAAACAGGAGACAAGTGGAGATCTTTTGGTTGGAATGTTATTGAAATTGACGGTCATAGAATTGAACAAATTGACGCAGCAATCACTAAAGCCAATGCAACAAAAGGTGTACCGACAATCATTATTTCAAGAACAATCAAAGGAAAGGGTGTTGAACATATGGAGGACAACCCTCAATGGCATGGAAAGGCATCTGATTCAGATGTTGTGCCGATAATTTATCAAGAACTTGATTCTCAATTTATGATTGCACCATCCATAATTGCAGGTGACATGACAAATCTGGAAAACGAAATTAAACGTTGTGTGACTGGAAGAGCTGATTGCATTCATCTTGATGTAATGGATGGTCAATTTGTTCCAAACCAAACTTTTGATCATGCAAAAATTAAAGAATTAAGACCTTTAACAATAATTCCATTTGACTCTCATTTGATGATTAATGAGCCAGTAAAACATATTCGTAATTATATTGATGCAGGAAGTGATATCATTACCGTTCATGCAGAAGTGTGTGATGAATCAAGTTTTGGTGAAATACATGACTTGTTAAAACAAAACCAAATTGGAGTAGGTCTTGCTATAAATCCTGACACTGATCTTCCTAATTGGTCTTACAAATTCATTCCAACCCTTGATCAACTAATTGTAATGTCTGTTGTTCCTGGAAAATCTGGACAAAAATACATTGAAAAAACTCATGAAAAAATGAGAAGATTACAACATATTCTAATTGAGCATAAATTCACAGGTTATATAGAAGCAGACGGAGGCGTTACTCTTGATAATATTGGCTCTATTTTTGCTGATGGTGCGAGGGCATTTGTTGGTGGTAGTGCAATAATTGGTCAACAGGATGTTAGAGGCGCAATTAGAGAATTTAGAAATCATGTAATGAGATCTAGACGAAAAATACTTCTTGATACAGCAAATGAGTTGGGTGGATCCGAACTAGTAAAGAAGTGGATTGGATTACATGTTGTAGGTGAAAAACAAGATCAAATCAAGAAAATAGCACAGGAGGCAAAATATCTATGAATCCACCAGAAATGACTGATATGAGAACAGAGTATTCAAAAGCTCTAATTGAGATTGGTAGAGAAAACCCCAATATTGTTGTTTTGGGAGCTGATACTACTGATTCTTTGAAAATCTCAGAATTTGGAAAAGAGTTTCCAAAACGTTTCTTTAATGTTGGTATTGCAGAGGGAAATCTTGTATCGCTTTCTGCAGGTCTTGCAGCATCAGGTAAAATTTCTTTTGCAAGCACATATGCAATCTTTCTTCCTGGTAGAGCAGTAGATCAAATTCGAAATGGAGTTGCATATCCCTCACCTCCTGGAAAAAAAGGACTTGATGTAAAACTAGTTGTTTCCCATGGCGGTCTAACTGTTGGACCTGATGGCGGCTCTCATCAACAAATTGAAGATATTGCAATTATGAGAGCAATTCCAAATTTTCGTGTTTTTATCCCAGCAGATACCTTTGCAGTTTCAAAATTAACAAAATTGATGTCACAAGAATATGGTCCATTTTACATGAGAATGGCAAGATCAAAGACACCTGTAGTTCATTCAGAGTCTCAGGACTTTCAAATAGGTAAAGGAATCACAATTCGTGATGGAAATGATTGCACAATTGCTGCATGTGGAATTACAGTTAGAATGGCTCTTGAAGCAGCTAATTCTCTTAAACAGGATGGAATTTCATGTAGGGTGCTAGATATATTTTCAGTAAAACCAATTGACGCTGAACTTTTGGAAAAAGCATCTCGTGAAACTGGATATATTGTTACATGTGAAGAACATAATATTTTTGGTGGAATGGGTTCTGCAGTCGCCGAAACAGTTTCTGAGAGATACCCATCTCCAATTAAAAGAATAGGTGTTCAAGATATGTTTGGAGAATCTGCAAGAGACAATGAAGTTCCACTTCTTTTAGAAAAACACGGAATAACATCTCTTAATATAGCAAATCAAGTCAAAGAATTAAGGAGCAAAAAATTATGAAAATTTTTCTAGATACTGCAAACCTCGAATCTATTAAAAAATTTAATGATATGGGATTACTTGATGGAATTACTACAAATCCTTCTTTAATATCAAAAGAAGGTGGTAACCCAAAAGATGGGATGAAAGAAATCACTAAAATCATTAAAGGAGATGTTAGTCTAGAGGTCGTAAGTACTGATTACATTGGAATGGTTGAAGAAGGAAAACGACTAAGAGAATACGGACGAAATGTTGTAGTCAAAGTTCCAATAACTCCTAATGGCTTGAAAGCGTGTAAACATCTTACATCAGAAGGAATTCCTGTTAATGTGACCTTGATTTTCTCACCGAATCAAGCTCTTCTAGCAGCAAAATCTGGAGCAAAATATGTCAGTCCGTTTATTGGAAGACTGGATGATATTGGTCAGGATGGTATGCATTTGATAAAAGAGATTAAGGAAATTTTTTCAAATTATGATTTTGAAACAGAAATTCTTGTCGCAAGTATTAGACATCCACTGCACGTTATAGATGCCGCAAAAATTGGTGCAGACGTTGTAACATTGCCTCCTGCAGTCTTAGACAAGATGCTGAATCATCCTTTAACTGATATTGGACTCAAAAACTTTTTGGCTGATTGGGAAAAACTCAAAGAAGGAACTGACATCAAAATTTAATATTCTAAACTTTCCTTTTATTTTACTATTGTAATTGGGATACAAGATTTGTGTAAAACATAATTTGCAACACTTCCAAGAAATGTTTCAGAACTAGGATATGGGCCTCTTGATCCAATAATTATTAAATCAATATTCTTGATTTTAGAAAACTTGATAATTTCTTTACTTATGTTATTCCCTTTTACAATTTTCCCAACAAATCCAATCTTTTCTTTTTTGGCTATTTTCTGTGCATCTGAAATGATCTTTTCTGCACTTTTTACATGACTTTGTTTTATTTCTGATGATGCAGGAAATTGATAATTATTTGAAAATCTTATTACATTAATTACAGTAATTTTTGCATCAAGTGATTTTGCAAGTGTTAATGCTAAATTGAATCCTTTTAGAGATGTCGATGAGCCATCAAGAGGTACAAGAATATTTTTGATTCGGTACAAGATATACAAAAGTTTGATGATGATTAAATATAATTTTCTAAAATTCTTATTTTTAATCCATTTAGATATGACATACATTAAGAAAATTAAAAACGAAATTTTACTATTAATTAAGAACCCTTATTCGTACTCTTTCGAGAACCTGTTCCTCTGCCAGTAACTCTTGTCATGCCTTCAGTTGAGGGTCTTGGTTTCGGTTCTGGCAAATCTCCTAATTTTTTGGCACCTGTTCCTCTACCTGTATGAACCATTCTATTGACTGCTGCTTTTTTTCTTTCTTCTTGGACTCTTCTATATTCATCTCCTGACCATTTCTTTTGACCATCTTCGATCTCCCTAGTTCCAGTTCCTCTACCCGTTCTAATTCTAATTTTACCCATATTTATATAACTCAATATCTTGTATTTATCTAATCTGATTAACAGAGAAATCATGATATTATTAATAGGATTGATATTTTCTCAAATAATTACACAAAATATTAACAATGAAATATTTCTCTAGTAGGTGTAATTTGTGAAAAAGATTTTCTATTTTATTTTCCCATCTATTGTATTCGTTCTATTTTTTTAATATGCTATATGGACACTTGATTTTGATTCTTCTTATGAAAGATGTCAACAAATATTTCATCTATGTTCATCTTCAATCAGAATGAAATAACTATCCGAGAAATATTTTGTATGATATAACAAATGTTTGGTCAAACCTGATCCTAAATCAACTGTTAGTATCTTTAATGATCCAGAATTTAGTGAATTATTTGATTATAATTCCAATCAACTTCAGTACCAAAATCAAAAATCTTTTGTCAGACTAAATCGTGAGTTCAGTAATTGTGAATCAAGTTAGAAACCCACTCGTATAGATATACTATTGATAATGTTCGAAATAATATCGAGTTAATACAATGCACACAGTTAAGCATTGATCCCTATATATCTAAATTCCAAAATACTGTCAATGAAAATTATGATTTAAAACAATAACAATAATTTCTAAAAAATGCTTATCTTCAATTCATTCCAGTATGTACATACAAAAATTCTACATCATGTGAATTTGTAATTTCTATAAATGACAAGAGCCTCGGTTTTGATGTATTTTTCGTTCCGTCTGAAACAGAATTGAATCATTATCTTTCTGATGGTTCATTTGAATATTATAAAGAACAAGGATGTTTTACAAAAAATCATATGAGTTTTAGTGAAAATTGTAACAATGTAGGTGTTGATTCAGGTTTGTTAATTACAATCCCATATGATCTATGTCTTTAACAAAAGTGAGAATCAGCTTACATCAAAAAACTACAAAATAAACTTATCTCATCCAACCTAATCTCTTAAAATATGCAAACATCAATCCTGCTGGAATTAATGATGCTAAAACAATAATTATGAATGTTGAATATGGTCCTAACATAGAATCATTTTGTTCACCTATTCCACCAGGTAATACAATATTCATTCCATAAAACGTTCCAATTATGGTTGCTGGAATTGCAAGTGTAAATATCATCGTGAGTATGGCAAGAACTTTATTTGTTTTTTCTGTACTTAACACAAAATCTGTATCTTTATAAATTTCCATAGTCTCCCGAGATTCCTCCAAACTCTCAATAATCCTATCAAGATGATCAATCACATCATCAAAATACAATTTGAGATCGTCATCATCTGTTGAAACAAATCGCTGAACCTGTTTACCAGTTTCCAAAACCAATCTCTTTAAAGGATTTGAGATTCTTCTAAGAATAGTAATCTCTTTTCTGAGTCGTGAGATCTGTCTGGCCACAGATCTCCTCTCATCAAAGACCCCTTCTTCAATCTCTACCAAATTTGCCATAATTCTGCGTAATGTGTGAAGCATATCATCTACAAGCACATCTATTATTTCATGTAATAATGCGCCTGATGATTCTCCTAAAAGTTGTTCCATACGTTGTTTATCTTGAGATTCCTTGCAAGTTTTCACAATGTCTACTAATGGTTTCAAATCTCCTTGATGAATGGTAATAAGAAAATTTTTCCCCATGAATACTGAAAGTTGGCTAACCTGTGGTGCTGCAATTTTTGAAAACAGTGGTGGAAAGTGAAGAATTAGGAAAAAATGATCATCATAAGCATCCATCTTAGGAAGTTCAAATTTTGCGAGGCAATCTTCTATGTTAAGTGCATTTAGATTAAATTCTTGTGCTAATTCCTCAATTATCCATCTATCTGGATTTTGGACATCAATCCATGTAAAACCATTTCCTTGAATTCTTTCTACTGATTTTCCTATTGAATCTTGTACAGATTTTTTCCCTGAACGTAATCTGGTTGGAATTATACTTCTCTTCAAGATGAAAGCTAGCCTTATACAACAAATTTAAAGCGATCGCTAATTTCTGTTATTATCCTTAAAACAATAAAATGACATTCGTATGATTTGTTGCTTACTTCCATGGTAGTAAATAATTTGCACCAATCCACGTGAGCCCTATTGCTACTGCCATTGCTACCCACCAAAATCTCATAACTAAAATTTAAACTGCTCAATAATAAATCTACAGGCTAATTTTCATTAAAATAAAATCAAAGATTATTACTGGTTAAACAGCATTTCATTCTCGTGGCCCTCGTAGTACAGTGGCTAGTATAGGGGACTGTGGATCCCCGGACAGGGGTTCGATTCCCCTCGAGGGCCTACAAATTAGTTAAAACCTACAAATGTATTTGATATGGCTCAAAAGGATTACCTACTAACCTAATTAGTTTGATTCCTAATTAGTTTGATTCCTAATTAGTTTGATTCCTAATTAGTTTGATTCCTAATTAGTTTGATTCCTAATTAGGAATCTTTAGTCTAGTTATATTATGTGTACTCTTTTTACATGTTCCTACCTCTAAAGATATGTCAAATCAATTATACTGTGAAGTATGTCATAAACTAAAATATCCTAGATATGATAAACAGCAGAAATATGAGTGTAAAACCAACTAGTGATGATTTAGACGAAATTATATCTAATCTGTTTTTTTGGAGTTTTCCTTAATGTCTCTATCTCTTAAACAACCTAAACAATATTCCTCTTTTGAATAACGATTAATCGGAGTCAAACAGTCATGGCAATACTTCATGACTTGTAAATACTAACCTGTGTATATTAGGTAATCATTCCTTGGAATTGCATTGATTTACAAAATTTGTATTTTTTTAATATTTTACTCCTAGAATCATAAGCGGATCTTCAACTAATTTCACAAGTCATCTTTTCAACATACCCATTCTAAAAAATCCCATACTTACTCGATTCCATTTCTTCTTTTATTGCAAGCTTGAATCTAGGTGTTTTTCCTTCAATGTTATTGGTTAGCCATGTGAGGAACTTCTTTTCAATTCCCTTACCCTTCAATTTGTCAAAATCTGAACCCATCTGATCAACTAATTTCTCAATCAATGAACGATTAACACCAACAATGAAAAAATGCCATCCAAATGCAAATTCTGAATCTGTCATAACAAAATCATCTTGGCTGTGAACCATTTCTTCTAAAAGTGATAATTGCCTGGAAATTGCCTTACTCGTTTGATCGTAATCAACAGCAGAGACGTTAATGTGAATTCTGCCTTCCATAAAAATATTTATTATTAATAAAATAAAAACATTGCAGAAAAATTATTCTTGTAAAAGATACTCAAAATCAATGTCAAAATGTGTTTTCATTATGTTAATGTATGTCTTAATTGATTCAGGAATCTCATCTCCACAAGAAACTCCTAGATTTTTTGCATTTATCCAAATTGTCAAAGTTTGGATTATTGTAAGAAATCTGTCATTTTCAACTGTAGATCCTATTGCTTTTGTATACCTCTCAGCAAATTCCCATGCTGTTACAAAATCTATGCATTTTACTCCAAAAATTGCTAATATTTGTTCTTGTAAGCTACTTGCTTTTTTTAAGGGAATTTTGTTAATGATATATGGAAATTTTACTTTTTCAGGAAGACAGTATGATAATGGCCCCCAAATTGTAATAATTTTTGTATCAGGATTTAATTTCTCAAACTTTTTCATCATTGTGTTGATAATTTTTTCATCAGTAAACCAAAAAAGAATTACAGTTGCATCAGAAATATCTGAATTTTGAATATCTTCACAAATTAATTTGGCTGATAGATTTTTCTCAATTAAATTATTTTTAGCTTGTTTGATCTTATTTTCATCATTATCTATTCCTATTGCATTATTCACATGGTATTCTTCTAAAGCAATAACAATTCCTTTACCATCTCCACATCCAAGATGATAAAAATTATCTTTCCCCCCCAAATTAACAAACTCAAAAATCTCTCTAAATGACTTATTAGTAAGCTGAACATCTTCCCCACTCACAATATTTTCAGGAAGTGATTTTAGATAGTCTTCGATTTTCAATATTCAAAATTCAATAATATGTCATTTATTCTCTTATACTCTCAAGCTTGGAAACTGCTTGCCATAATTGTGTTCTTACGTATGATGGCATATTGGGATCTTGTGTTACATCGTCTAACATGCTTATTGTATTTGCAGCTCTTACAGACAGAGAATTCTCTTCATTATTCAAATCTGCAATTAAATCAGTAATTGATTTTTTGATTGTTTTGGGTGTGGAGCCGCTTGATGCGATTTGATTCAATGTCTCAATTGCCTCTTTCATTGATTCTCTGTTTTGTTTCTCATCTGCCATTTCTTACACCCTCTAATAAAATACGAAGTATATACTTACACCTCTACAAAGACATTATCTGACTCTATGCTTATGTTATATGATGTTAGATCTCTTATCTTTGCAGGAAATCTTACCAATTTTCCTGTTTTACAATCAAATTCTGCTGCATGCCATCCACAAGTAACAATACATCCATCCAATTTACCATCTGATAGACTTGCACCTGAATGAGTGCAAGTATCATCCATCGCGCAAAATTCTCCATCAATATTTGCAACCAAAATATCTTTCCCGTCTATAGAAACTTTAGTCATCTTTCCAGAATGAATATCCGATGTTTTTCCAACTATGATCTTTCCCATAATGACACTATTCAGCCTTTTATTCTTAATATTTTTTCTTATATCAAAGAATGAAAATTAGGGAGGCAGTTCATACTGATAAAAACAAAATTTTAGAGTTTTGTAAAAATACTTTTTCATGGGGCGATTACATCCAAGATGTTTGGGATTATTGGATTGAAGAAGGAAATTTGTTTGTAATTGAAAAAGATACCCCTGTAGGTATTTGTCATGCATTTTTTTCCAATACTGAAGTTTGGATTGAAGGAATTCGGATTGATTATTTAATTCGAAGACAAGGTTTAGCATCAAAACTTGTCACTCATATTGAATTTCTGGCAAGCAAAAAAGGCATACAATCATCATTTATGCTAATAGATACTAAAAATTCTCCTTCTTTGTCAATGGCCGAAAATCTAAACTATAAAATCAAAGAAACTTGGAATTTCTATTCACTAGTACCCAAATCAACAGAAAATAATAATATTAAGTTTGGCTATATCCATAAAATTACTTCTTTATCTCATTATGTAAAGTCTTGGAGATGGCTATTATTGGTTGATGAAATTTTAGAATCTCTGATTAGTAACAAAAAAATAATTTACTCTGATGAATATGGTGATGCATCCTTTGCAATTTTAACTGATTCAGAACATTTTGAAAAAACATTGATTGTAACATTGCATGCAGGTTCTGAAAAAAATAATCATATTTTGATTTCATACCTGCAAAACTTTGCTTTTAAAAACAACTATCATAGAATACAGATTTTGACTAAAGAGATTTTATCCAAATTACCAAACCTAGAACATAGAATTTCATTTAATCTCATGCAAAAATCCTTAGATTAGATACTTTTCACAAATTTTATTGTATTTCTCAAAACTCCAACATTCTCGATTTCCATTTCTACTTTATCACCATCTTTAAGAAAAACTGCATTTGGTTTATTCAGCATTACACCAGCAGGAGTTCCAGTTGATATAATGTCCCCTTTTTCAAGTGTCATTACTTTGCTGATCTTTGAAACAATTTCTGGAATTTTAATGAACATCTTACTAGTAGATGAGTCTTGACGTATCTCACCATTAATTTTTGTTGATAGTTTAAGATTTTGTGGATCCCTGATTTCATCGGCAGTCGTAATCCAAGGACCACACGGTGCAAATGTGTCGAAACTTTTACCTCTTGTAAATTGCTTATCTTTGAATTGGATGTCTCTTGCAGAAACATCATTAAACACCATATAGCCAAAAATTGCTTCTTTTGCCTCTTCTTCTGAAATATTTTTGCAATTCTTACCTATTATCATAGCTAATTCTATTTCATAGTCTAACTGAGTTACAAAATCTGGACATATTATATCTGAATTTGTAGAATTCAATGTAGTTCTTGGTTTAATCACTATTGAAGGGTCTTCAGGTGCTTTCAATCCTTGCTCTTCAGCATGATCTGTATAGTTGAATGCTAAACAGATGATTTTGTTAGGGTTTGGAATAGGACTAAGTAATTTAAATTTTGAAATGTTTTCATTATATGGTAAATCATCTAACTGATCTTTTACTTCATTAAACCATCCATCAAAAAGAAAATCTTTGATACTTTGTGGAATTGGAACTCCTGTTTGATATGTGATCTCATCTTTTGTTGCAACTTTATTTTCCTTGATTAAACCATAGGTTTCAGTATTTTCATATAATAATCGTGCTATTTTCATTACTTTCTCACTTACTTGTGTGTAAATATTGCTTGATTCTGTGAATCCTTTCTACAATACCCAAATCTAACAAATTGAATCTCTTCCCCTTCTTTTAATTTTAAATAATATGGTTCTGTATAAACCTCTAACTCTTCCAAACTATCTTCATTAAATTCTTCTTCTATGAATAATTGTTTAGGAATCAATATTTTAATCTCATGAGAATTTTTTTCAGGAACCCACTGAATTTTTGGTATGTCTAAAACATTCCCATCTTTAACAAATTCTCCTTCTAGTTGTTCCCCTACTTTTGTGATCATGACATTTCCCAATCCAAGTAGCCTAATCTGAGAATTTTCTCCAACACTTTCTGCGTCTTCTCCAGAAATCAAAATTCTATCATCAATCTCAATTTTTCTTTTACCCATGTCTTTTATTGGATGATTTGGTATTTCCACAACCAAAAAAGGTAATCCCTTTACTAACAATTTTTTTGGTTTGGAAACCATAAATAATCTGATACTGTCTGCATCCACAAATTTTCTATTAAATGCCTCCAATGCATCAAATGGAGCAAGAGTATTTGCTTTAGTTAAACCAAGGGACAAAACAAATTTTTTGATTGCTTGGGGTTTGATACCTCTTCTTCTTAATGCTTCTAGGGTTGGCAGGCGTGGATCATCATACCAAGAAACCTTTCCTTCTTCTATTAGCGGTTTCAGTATTCTCTTTGATATCGGCATTCCCTTAAATTCAAGTCTAGAAAAGAATCCTTGATAGGGTTTTCTCATATTCAAGGCATCTAGAATCGTATCGATTAGTTCCTTTCTTAATTCAAATTCTTTAGAACGAAAAGCATGTGTAATTCCATCATTACTATCTTCAATTGCAACGGCAAAATCATAGCTTGGCCAAACTCTATATCTCTCTCCTAATGTATAGTGTTTTTCATGGATGATTCTAAATAATACAGGATCTCTCATTACTGCATTATCTGCTTTCATATCTCCTCTAAATCTTATAATGGCTTCACCAGGTTTGTATTTTTCAAACATCTTTTTCCAGCCTTGATTATTCTGTTTAATATCACTCATACTGCACTTGCAATTTTTTCTTTCTCTTCTGTTCTTGCTAATGTCGTCTCTCTTACAAGTACAAACATATGCTTTTCCAGAATTTATTAACTCCATTGCTTTCTCATAAAATAGTTCCATATCATCTGAAGTACTCTTTATGCTGTCAAATTCAATTCCTAACCAATCTAGCCCTACTTTGATTGCAGCATGATATTCCATTCTTTCTGCTTCCGGATTTGTATCGTCTATCCTAAGAATACATTTACCTCCATACATCTTTGCATATTCTGCATTTATGATAGCCGCTTTTGCATGTCCGATATGCGGATATCCATTTGGTTCAGGTGGAAATCGTGTTACTACATTTCCTTGTTCTGCATTAGGTAATGGAGGTAATCCTTCTCTTTCTTGAATTTTTTCTTTTGGAACTAAAATCTCAGAAAAATTCTCCTCAATTTCCTTTTTTTGTTCATCAAATGATAATTGATTTACAGAAGATACAATTTGAGAAATATCTCCGATAATCTCCTTTACTTTTGTTCTATATTCTGGTTTTGTTCCTAGAATTTTTGCTAGAATTATTTTGTCTTGTGTTTTTCCGTCATGTTCAAATGCATTTTGTAAAGCTATTTTTCTAATTTCTCTTGTTAAACCCTCATTCAAATTACAAACTCCTTTTTACAACAAAATCCAATAAAGACACTAGTTCTATTTTATGTGTTCCAGAATATTTTAAAAGCGATTTCTCAGCCTTTTCAGCATACTTTAAAGCCTGTTTTCTGACACTTTCTTCAATTTTAAGTCTAGAAATTGCATCTACAGCCATTTTTAGATCATTTTTAGTTGCTTTCGCATTTCCAAACACCTTTAAAATTATTTTCTTATCTTTTCCCTTGGATGATTTTATTGCCATAAGTATTGGCAATGATTTCTTACCTTCTCTGAGATCATTTCCAACAGGCTTTTTTGTTACTTTTGGGTCTCCCATTACACCAATAAGATCATCTGTAATCTGAAATGCAATTCCTAGATTTCTTCCAAACGCAGAAAGATTTTCAATATCTTCTGTTTTGTCTGTAGCACATATTGCACCCATTGCACAAGAAACATCAAAGAGGGCAGCTGTTTTTTTGTTAATCATTGTAATGTATTCTGACTGTGATGGAATTTTTTTTTGCTCTGCCATTCTAATGTCAAGCAGTTGTCCTTCGCAAACATTGACACAAGCTTTTGCTAATCTAGAAATTAGATGTATAGTAGCATTATGTGATAGTTTTGAATCAGAGATTACCTGGTATGCTTTAGAAAATAAAACATCTCCTGCAAGAATTGCAATTGGCATTCCAAATTTTTTATGAACAGTTGGAACACCATGTCTCATTTCATCATTATCCATAATATCGTCATGTACTAACGTGAAGTTGTGTATCATTTCAATTGCACTTGCTGCAGGCATTGCTTTTTCAACTTTACCTCCTAGAATCTGACAACTCTTCATTACCATGTATGGTCGCAATCTTTTTCCACCATGAATAATCAGATGACCAGCTGCCTCGTAGAGCATTTTGGGATTTCCTCTCAGTTTGGAATTCAAATAAGAATTAACAATTTTTGCATTTTTTTCAATCAGTTTTGTTTTTTTCATTTCACTAGTCTCCATTTTTTGTCAGGAAGATGAACTTTAATGGCATTTAGTAATTCTTTTTTCATATTCTCATTTATCCATTGTGAAAATACATTTTGGTATTTTTCAATCATTTCTTTTCTTGATTTGTCTAAAAATTCTAGTGCAATTAACATCCATGGACAATAGATTTCTGGATTGTTTTTAATCTCTGAAAAAAGTTTGTTCGCTGAAATCCATTTGATTTCATCAATTTCATCTTTAACCATTTTGAATTGAGTAGCCTCATCAACAATACCAATTAATGTACCACAAATCTCATTCTCCGAACCTATATCCTTGTAGGGAACATGATACTCAAATTTCATCAAATAATCCATTTTACATGAAATTCCTAGTTCTTCAGGCATTCTTCTTTCAGCTGATGACGTATACGTCTCGCCTTCTCTTGGGTGACTTGCAACTGTTCCATCCCAATCTCCCGGCCATAGCATCTTCTCTTTTGCTCTTCTTGTAAGAACTAGTCTTCCCTTTTTATCAAATAACAATACTGTAAATGCTCTGTGAAGTTTTCCATCTGGTAAATGACATATTACTTTCTCCTCAGAACCTATTGGATTATCATTTTCGTCTACTAAAATTACATATTCATCGGACATTTCTTTTGCCTCTAAACAGAGTCCCTTCATATTTCCTATTTTTAATCGCTTTTACAATTCTTTCTGGATTGTTTCCATTTACAAAAAAAACATTTATCCCAATTTTTGAAATCTTGGTTGCTTCCTCAATCTTTCGTGTCATTCCTCCTGTAACATCCATTTTGTTTTTGGAGATCTTAGGATTTTCTCCCCTTAACTCTTTAATCAATTTTTTTGTTTTTAGATCAGAATAAAGACCATCTTCATTTAAAGCAAAAATACTCAGTCTTGGTTTTAGAATTTTAGATAAGTATGTCATTATTTTGTCTCCTGACAAAATGTATGTTTTCTTGTTACCGTACCAAAGAGCATCTCCATAAGTAATTGGAATTAATCCTGACTTTGCAATCTCTTCAATTTGTTTTACTTTCTTTAAATTTGGTTTGTTTCCTATCATAAAATCCGTTGGAGGAAGAGAGTAAGGATTTAATTTATTTGTAATAAATGAATCTAGAATTATTTTATTGAGTTCTATCATTGAATTTTTTACTATTGCAACTCCATACAAATCATATTTTCTTGGTTGAGTATGCATATCATATTTTACAGACCAATAATGTCCAAAGGATCCGCCCCCATGAACAATAATCATGGATTCATTAATTTTCTTTAATTTTTTTGCAATTTTGTCTACAACTTTTTTTCTTGCGGTAAGTGGTTTTTCTTTATTTGTAATAATTGAACCCCCTAGTTTTATCAGAATCATGCTGTCACCAAATATCTAGTCCATTAAAAAGTATCTAGTCCTTTAAAATCAATTTTCACAGAAAAACAATCATAATTTTTCCATCTTATTTGCGATAATGTTTTTTCTAGATTCGATTCATCCGTTAAAGCAATGATACAACCTCCTCCGCCTGCTCCAGTGATTTTTGCCCCAAATGAGGTCTTTTTTGCTATATTGATCATTTTTCGCAATTCTTTGTTAGATACGCCTATATTTTCTAAAAATTCCTGATTATGGTCCATATTTTTGCCCAACTCCTTCAATTTGTTTTCTTTCAACAGAGTCAAAACATTATTGATTAATTCTGATTCCTTTTTACACATATCAAAAAATTTTTCTTCATTTTTATCTTTGAATTTTTTAACATTTGATACCACAGTATCTGTTGAATGTTTGATGTTAGAGTTTGCAATGACTAGATGGAAATTGGGATTTGATTTGATTTGTGAAAAACCATTTTCTTTGTCATATTCCATTAATCCCCCAAATGTACAAACAGTACAGTCTGCACCAGAAGTATTTGGAAAAATAGTTCTTTCTGCTTTAATAGCTAAATCTAAAATCTCTTCTTTACTAGTTTCTTCAAACAGTCTTGATATTGCAGCTGCTCCTGCGACACAACATGCAGAAGAAGATCCTAGTCCAACTCCTGATGGAATTTCTGATTCTACAAAAACTTCAATTCCTGTTTTTTGCTTGTATTTTTTAATTATCGTATTTGCTAAATAATAAAATGGTTTAAGTGGAGAATCAATATCTACGATCGGTTTGTTAATTGGTAATTCTAATTTTCCGATATTTGTTCTGATCAAAATTTTATCCATTGGAATTTTTTCTGCAGTTACAGTGATTCGTTTGTTAATAGCACATAAAATTGCCTTTACTCCATAAACAACAAAATGTTCACCAAAAAGAATTACTTTTCCTGGTGCGGATGCTTTAGATTTCAAGTGAAAATAATCGACCCATATCCAACAACAGAACTCGTATCTCCTGTAATATCTCCACTTGTAGCGTATTTCAACAATTCTCCTTTTGTTGCACCTAAGTTCTTACATGCAACCATGGTTGATGCAATTGCACCATATCCACATGCACTGATATTTCTTTTATGTAGAATCTCATAGAATTTATCCACATCTAGTTTTAAAATAGGCTCAATTAATGCTGTATCTTGTTCATGTGCAAACTCATTAGATTCGTAATGAGTAAAATCTGAAGATCCAATAATAATGATCTTTTTCTTTTTAGCAATTTCTGCCATCGCTGTACCAATTTGAAAAGCTATTTCCTTATTTTGATTTATCAGTACAATTGGAACTATTTTAAAATTTGAAGATATCTCTTGTAATATTGGGATTTGAACTTCTAGACTATGCTCTCTTGAATGAGAAAAACTGTCTATTTCAATGGCATCAGACAGCTTTGAGATTTCTACCACAGTTTCAGAATCCACTTCAACTTCTCCAAGTGGTGTTTGCCACTTACTATCTTTCATAGTGGCTATATTACTTCCAATTCCCCAATGGTTAGGACCAATAATTATGAATAATTCTGGCAAGTCTGAAGATATCGCATAAAATGAGTGACATGCAATAGGTCCTGAATACATGTAACCAGCATGAGGACAAATAATTCCATAAATTTTCTTTTTTATTTTTGATGGTGGAGTTTTTCCAGGACCAAATTTATGTAAAAATGATTCTTTAATTGATTTTTTTAATTCGTTTTTTTCGCCGGGATAGAACATTCCGGCTACTGCCGGTGTTCTAATTTGCATTATTCTATTTCCTCTTCCGTTATCTTTGTTTCAAAATCATCAATCTCATATTTCATCGGTTGATCTTCTTTTAGTTCGCCTTTCTCGATTAGAATTTGACGAACCAACAACCAATAAACAGTGGCAAGAGCTTTTCTCCCTCTGTTATTTGCTGGAATAATAAGATCAAGTTTTGATGTAATATTATCCGTATTTGCAATTCCAATAACCGGAATTCCTGCATTTGTTGCCTCAATTACTGCTTGTTCGTCTACTTGAGGATCGGAAATCAAGACTATTTTTGGTTCAATGTAATATGGCAATGATGGATTTGTAAGAGTGCCTGGCATGAATCTCCCAAGTAGTTTTTTAGATTCTAAAATCTCACAAAACTTTTCAATTGGTGTGTTTGCATATTGTCTTGCTGAACAAACAATGAGTTTATCTGTACCAAGACGGTTGATAAATTTTGCAGCAGTTTGAATTTTTTCTAATGTAATATCTAAGTCAAGCATGTAAAGTCCTTCAGGACTGGCCTTTGTGATAAACGGTTTCATGAATTTTGTTTTAACCTGAGTTCCTACTCTGATCCCTGTTGATAAAATCTTCTTTTTAATTTCTGATGTTTCTATTTGTTGGCTCATAGCGACTTTAAATCTCAATCATACCGCGTATTAAATCATGCTCTGATAAGCGTAAAAGCTCATTTAATTTTGCTACTCGTTCCCCTCCAACAACACCTACTTTAAGCATTTTTGACTTTGTAGCTAGTCCAATGTGGGAAATATGTGAATCAGTGGATTCTCCTGATCTATGAGATGTAATTAATTTAATGTTATTTTGATTTGCCAAATTGGCAAATTCAATCGCATCATAAAGACTCCCTGCTTGGTTTACTTTGAGTATTGCAGCATTACACGATTTTGATTCTATTGCCTTTGCTAGAATATCTTTGTTAGTTACCGTAAGATCATCTCCTGTCACCAGTGTTTTTGGAAATTTAGCAGTTAGTTCTGCCATGTCTGAAAATGCTTCTTCATGAACTGCATCTTCAGCATAAACCAACTTGTATTTTTCAATAATATTTGAAGCAAATTCTATCTGTTGTTCTGGCGAGTTTTCAAATCCTGCTCTGTCGTAAACATACTTTTGTTTTTCTTCATTCCATTGAGTGGATGATGCAAAGTCCACTCCCAATGATACTTCTTTTCCTAATGTAAATCCTAAATTCTCACAAGCTTTTACTGATAACTCTAACGCCTTCTCATTTTTTAATTTTGGAGCCCAACCTCCTTCATCCCCTCTACCATTTGTAAAGTTTGGATCTTCTTTTTCTAACACACTACGTAATTCTCTATGCACTGACAAATTAGTTTCAATGGCATCTCTGATTGATTTTGAACCTGTAGCGCAAATCAAAATTTCTTGAATATCGGGTGTTCCAGGACCCGCATGAGCTCCTCCGCCCAAAATATTTCCTAGTGGAAATGGAAATTTGAATGATGATTCAGAAGATAATGTTTGAAACATTGGTTGATTCGATGCTTTTGATGATGATTCAATTGATGCAATAGTTATTGCAAACGCAAGTGCACCTCCAATTTCAGAATAATTTGACGATTTATCAATACTTTTCAGTGTATCATGAATTGTTTTAAGATCTGATGAATCTAATCCGATAAATTTCTGAGAATTTTCATTTAATATTCTCAGACTCTCTTCTGGTTTTCCATTTGGAAAACTTACAGCTTCATACTTTCCAACACTTGCACCAGAAGGTGCACAAACTCTACCTAAAAATTGATTGTCTGATACAATATCAACTTCAATTGTTTTACTACCTCTACTATTGTAAATAATACGTCCATTAATAGAAGTAATTTTAGACAAGTTACTCTAGCTCAGATTGGACTTCTTGATGTCTTCTCTGTATTGCTTCATAGAATGGAATTATTTGTTGAATTGTTTCAAGTGATGTTAATAGCATTCTCCTACAACAATAGCGGGTAATTCCTAAAGAATCTAATACTTTTGCAGGATCTTCCCCAGATCTTATTTTATTTTGATAATCATCATACTTGTCTGCAATTAGATTTCCACAAGTAAAACATCTTACAGGAATTAACATACGAACAAAAAAGTAATCAAGGATTATAAAAACCATACAAGAAAATTTTCTTGCGGGCGTCGCCCAGCCTGGCCAAAGGCGCTAGCTTGAGGGGCTAGTCTCTCAGGAGTTCGTGGGTTCAAATCCCATCGCCCGCATTTCAAATTCATTATGACCCTTCATTTCTGGAATTTGTTGAGTGTTTTAATTAGTTCAGAACGTCTTCTTTCTTCTGTAATAGCAGCTCTCGTATTTTCTACTAAAATACGAGCAACGTCAATTTTTTTCCTTGCTTCTTTAACAACCTTATCATACATTGAAAATGGATACAAACACAAATACAGATTTTCCATAATTTCAAAAACTCTTATTGCCTCATCAATATTGTCCATTCTGATCTTATCAAAAACCATTCGTTTCAGTTCACCTATACAGTCAAGCAAGCCAAGAACATATGATTCAGGTAGAACATTCAATTTTTTATCCGTTGGAATTTCTTTTCTTTCTACGATTGCAACAAGACATACAGCCTCTACAAATTCTTGTTCTGGCGTAATAATGTATCTTCTAAGATCTACAGTTGCTTTCTTCTGATATTTTCTGAGTAATGTACTTGCTTGCTTTATATTTTTTTTAGCAGATTTCATATCTCCTTTATGAATTGAAACTATTGATCTACTAGCAAGAATTATCACTTCTCTAGTATTTTTTAACAAAAATTCTCTTGCATCTTGAACATCTGACAATGATTTTGCAATATTATTTAATACTGGCTTTATATTTTTGAGTGACATAAATCATTATACTTGAAAACTAGGATAAAGTCGTTTGCCAAAACTTATTTTTGAATAGCCCTCTTGTAAATTATGGAAATTACTGTAACTCAAATGTATCAAATTGAAAATAATGGTCATAATATGGGATTTTTAAAAAAATTCATGATGGAAAATGCCGGAGCGGCAGCTGTAAGAAGATTAATTGAAAAACTTGGAAATGTTGAATCAAAAACTATATTGATTTTTGTAGGAATGGGTAATAATGGCGGTGATGGTTTAGTTATGGCCAGACACCTTGCCGGTTATAGTGCTCATACAATAGTTGTGCTTCTTGGGTCCCCTGAGAATATCAAAACTGAAGAAAGTAACTGGAACTGGTCAATTTTAAAAAAGATGCCTTCTGTAAAATTAGTTACTGGCAACAACCTTGATTTTGACTTCATCCCTGATGTAATTGTTGATGGAATCTTGGGAACTGGTATATCTGGAGAGATAAGAGAACCTTATGCATCTGCAATAAATTATATCAACAATACCAAATGTTTCAAGTTTGCAGTTGATGTTCCATCTGGTTTGGATCCTCAAACTGGCAACACAGCAAATATTTTTGTAAAATCTGATATGACTGTAACATTTCATAAAATGAAACAGGGCATCCCAAAAAGAAAAGATTTGACCGGCGAATTATATGTAGAAAAGATAGGCATTCCTCCCGAAGCAGAAGAGGGTGTTCTATGAAAGTTCATCAAATTCAAGTTGGAAATATGCGAAATTTCACATATATACTTGAAGATGAGGATTCGGGAGATGCAATTATTATTGATCCCTCTTGGGATCTTATTGAGATTGAACTGATTATCAAAAAAAATGATCTTAACGTAAAATACATTGTAAACACACATCATCACTTTGATCATACATTAGGTAATGAAGGAATGGTTGATTCTACAAATGCACAAATTATTCAACACGATGCTTCTGAATTAAAACATGACATATCTGTCAGAGATGGTGATGTAATTGAATTTGGAAATTCCAAATTAACTGTATATCACACTCCTGGTCATTCAAAAGATAGCATTTGCTTAGTTGGTGATGGAAAGATTTTTTCTGGTGATACTCTTTTTGTAGGAAATTGTGGGAGAGTTGATCTTCCCGGTGGCAGTGCAAAAGAACTCTATCATAGTCTTTTTGATGTATTATATTCATTAGATGATAATCTTGTTTTGTATCCTGGTCACAACTATGGTCATGTAGAAACCTCAACGATTGGAAATGAAAAAATCACAAATCTTGTAATGCAAAAAAGATCAGAAAAAGAATTTGTTGAAATGATGGGTCAGTGATCTCTTGAATAATTTTGAACTATTTGGTAATATCAAAAAGGCTCAAAATTTTATAGATTCAGTAAAAACAGGAAATTTTTTATTTTCATTTGTTATTTCTTATACTCAAACATGTGAAATTCCCGAAATAACTTTTGCAGGTGCTAATAGTGATTCAATTCAATTCACTCCCCCCGCTGATGCTGAATATCTTCACTATGGATATTGTAAGACTATTGATAAGATACCTATGACTCCTGATGGAAAACCTACTCCTGCTCTACTTACAAAAACTGCACTAGAATCATCTAGTATTCCACATCTTGTAATAAATGCTGGAAGCAAAATTTCTCCACAATTACCATATATTCATACTGGATTAACATTTGGCAAAAATATTTCTATAGAGTTTGCCATGACTGATTCTCAAATTGCTAAAGCAGTAGATTATGGAAGAATTATAGGTAGAAGTTTAGCATCGATGACTGATTGTCTGATAATTGGTGAAAGCATCCCTGGTGGAACAACTACCGCACTTGCAGTTCTCAGAGGGTTTGGATTTAATGCCAAAGTAAGTTCTAGTATTCCAAATAACCCAACTCTTCTAAAAAATCAAATCGTTGATTCTGCTTTAAGTAGATTAAATTCAGAACATCCTTACAATGTTGTAGCTTGTTTAGGTGATCCTATGATTGCATTTGTTACTGGAATGCTTAGTTCTGCCTCTGAAATTTCTAAAGTCCTGCTAGCTGGCGGTACTCAAATGGCTGCGGTTCTAGCGTTTGCATCAAAAATTGGATTTAATGAGGATAACACTGCTATTGGAACTACGTCGTACATAACTAGTGATGCAAGTGCAAATTTCAAAACTCTTGTTTCTGACATTGCAGATGTTCCCATATTAGCAGTTGATCCTGGATTAAAAAATTCAAAGTTTCCTGGATTAAAAGCATTTTCAGAAGGATTTGCAAAAGAAGGGGTTGGCGCAGGAGGTAGTATCATTGCATCCATGCTAAAAACTGGAAATACCTCTACAAATTTTATGGAATTAGCCGAAAAAGAATATCATCGTCTTTTCACTTCATTGTAACATATTTTGTTAGTTTTCCTCCGTATGATAAAATTTATCTAATTCAAGTAACAATAATCAATTACCGAAAGTAGCATTACTGTATTCTAATACTAAAAACGGTCTATTTTGGCAATTTATTGCGTCGAAGATTCAGTAGTAGGAGTCTCAACTTCTATTTCAGGTGTTCTACTTTCTTCTGTAATTTCACTTGATTCTATTTCTGATTTTTTTGTTTTTTCTAAAACACCTGGAATCTTTGATTCTGGGGCAAAGTGTACCTTATTTTCTTCATCAAGTGTTACAATATATGATGGAATGTCCACTTTTCTATCTCCAATCATAATATGTCCATGAATAATTGCTTGTCTAGCTTGGTAAGGAGTTTTGAATCCAAGCTTTTTTGTTACAATGGATTGTAATCTTCTTGAAAGCAGATCATCTACTTGTAAATTAAGTACATCATCTAATGTTGAACCGCTACTTACCAATCCAATTCTAGATAACGATTTCATCAAAATAGGTTCTTTTTCCTGCCTTTCATCTTGTCTTAACGCAAGTAATGATCTTGCTTGATGTCTAACTCGAGATAATTCTGTATGTGCTTTCCATAATTCTCTCTTAGTTCTTAATCCAAATGTTCCTAAAATCTTCAATTCTTCCATTTTTAATTCATAGTTTAGAGGTCTCTTTGGTTTTCTCCAAACACGCCGTGGATATTTAGGATCTCCCATCTAATTCACCTATTTTTTCTCCACCGGAGCTTTCTTTTCTTCCGCTGCTGGTGCTGCAACCGCTGCTGGTGCTGTAGCTTTTGCTGGTGCTGCAACCGCTGCTGGTGCTGTAGCTTTTGCTGGTGCTGCTTTTCCTCCTTTAGCAACTCCTACTGCTCCACCTTTTCTACCTGTTGTCCTAGTTCTTTGTCCTCTAACTTTGAGACCATTAAGATGACGATAACCCCTCCAACTTGCAGTTATTCTTTCTCGCTCAACATCATTTCTTAAAGTAAAATCAATGTCTGAAGTTAAAAGATGCATATTGACGCCAGTTTCAATATCTTTTCTTCTGTTAAGGAACCATGATGGAAAATTTCCAGAGACTGGGTCAGTGATTAATTTTTCAATGGCTTGAACATCTGATTCTGTTAAAAATCCAATGCTTGAATTAGTATTAATTTTTAGAGCATCTAGAATTGCTGTGGCAAAATTATATCCTATGCCTTTAATTTGAGTTAAACCTATGAGAACTTTTTTGGCTCCTGGAATATCATTTCCTACAATCCTGACAATGTGCCTGTATTCTTGTGAACTCAAGTATTCAAAAATTCTAAATTACCCCGATAAAAACTATGCTAGACGTTAATTAGGTTTGATTCTCTCCAAAACCTAGGGTATCTAAATAAGGAATTAATCCAAAAATTTACAATTCTATCTATAGTCTACGTTTTCACTCCAATCGTTTCCTTGAAGATTCCACTGATTGCATCTACAGCACTTTTTTACGCCTCTTTGAGCATCTATGTTAATACAATAACAATGCTCTCCTTTCCCAGAAAAATCATTTCTGCATAACTTCTGCATAATATTTGATATGATATTTAACTAATTATTTTATTAGTTTTCTCTAACCACATACTGAAATTTCTGGAAAGTTTTTTATTCATATGAAAAATATCTTTTAAAATGGTAGAAGAGTTTGATAGAGAAAAAGTAGTAGATTGTATGTTTGATCCTGTTACTTCGTTAATTTTGGCAGAATTGGAAAATGGTGGAAAAGAGTGCTCTGTTTTGGCTGAAAAATCATCAATTTCTGAAAATGAAGTTTTAGAAAGACTGTCTTATCTTTTAGAACATAATTTTATTCACAGAATATCTGAAAATAAAAAAAATATTTTTACTGCAAACATTGAAAAATTAAATGAAATTGTTGAAAACAATGAAAATTTTGATGCAACAATTAACGGTTTAGAAAAAATGGACAGTTATCTAAACTAATTATCTTAATCTGTTCTTTATTGCATAAATTCCAATCCCTGCCATTCCTATCACACCAATGATCAAAATATAGAGTGAGATGAAACCAAGAGATTTAGCTGCTGCATCTGGTTCAGGACCAATCACTCCAAAAATTTTAGTTCCTTCCTGATTAACACTTTTTACAACTAGTTGATATATTCCAGAAGAAATAATATTAAATTTACCTTCAAAAACTTCTTGGTTAATTGAGTGTGCCTCTATCTCTATTCCTAACGGATCATAAACAATTGCTGAGAATACCCCTTCCTTAAAGTCGAGAATTTGTACTGCGTAAATTCCTTTTTTGCTTACTGATTCATCTAATTCTATTGTGACTATCAAATCTTCGCCAAATCTAACATCTCCTTCTGCTTTAGATAAATCCTCAAAAATTACCTGATTTCCATAAAATGATAAAACAATTCCTATAGATACTAATCCTCCAACAATTAACAATAAAATAGTAGATTTTTGCATCATTTTTTTAAAAATAATCTTTAGTTTAAACCTAATTTTTTGCTTTGTTGTATGAAAATAGCCTAATTTAAAAAGTTAGATTAGGCTAAAAAAGTTAGTCCAGACTAAATTTTAAATAAACATCTAGGTATTGTGAATTATGGTATATGGTAAAACATTTGTAATAATAATGGTACTTTCTGTGTTTGTTGGAATCTCTACAATCACATTAATTTTCCCTATTTTTACGGATGCACAGTTAGAACAAAAAACATTCGTCACTCATTCTGGACAAGTTATTCAAATTTCAGGTGATGTCTTAGATCCTCTTTATACAGTCTTAACTGTTGAATTTGATCCTGATAAATTCCTGAGAAATTTTGAATATGGAAAAATTCTAAAATCTGAAAATGGTCAAACAATTAGAGAGTATACAATTATAGCTGAAGATGATAAAATACAAGAAATCTCTCCTGGGATTTTCTATAATGTTTGGACGTTTAATGAAACAGTTCCAGGTCCAACAATTCGTGCGACTGAAGGTGATTTGATTAGAATTCATTTCATAAATAATGGTTCAAAATCACACACAATGCATTTTCATGGAATTCATCAAGATGGTTCTAAATGGAT
>JAOTTW010000016.1 GCA_029864235.1 Candidatus Nitrosopumilus sp. | reverse complement strand
GGATATTGAGCTAATTCCATCTTACTTTTTAGGCAGCTTTTAGACCCTTTTGGTATATTTTTTATGATTTGATCGAATATTTTTTTAATTTTCGAGTAAAGAATTGAAAATATTTTCGAATTGTGAATATGGCTGAGCTCCGTGTAGTCTTGTTATTTTATTGTCAGGCGCGATCACAAAAAATGATGGAGTTCCCGTCAACCCTAAATCTCTAGCATCATTATTACTTGCAAGAATAATTTCAGAATGCTCAGAGTTTGTCATACAATCTGTCCATTTCTCCATATCTAATCCAACATCCTGAGCAAATCTGAAAAGATTATCCGATGATGCCCACCCATTATTTTCACCATTCCAATTATTATATAAAATATCATGATATTCCCAAAACAGTCCTTGATCATTTGCACAGTGGGCCCCATGAGATGCATTAACAGAATCAGGACCTATGATGGTGTAATCCTTGAAAATCATTTTTACTTTTCCAGTTTCAACATAATTTTTCAAAATACTTTCTTCAGTATTATGAAAGAATACATTACAAAAATGGCATTGATAGTCACCAAATTCAACTAGTGTGATAGGTGCATTTTGATTTCCTAGTAATGGCGAACCATTTTCCAGAAACGTAGCCATTGTAATTTTAGGTGGGCTTGATTCCTGAATTGTAGGTGCAGATTCCATTACAAGTTCTTTTTGTTCTAAAAATGCATCAAATACAAAAAATGTTGAAATTAATACAATAGCAGTTATCCCTGCACCGATTCCTAAAGATGGACCATGAATCAATACTGTGTAAAAATTCTGGTCTCATTTAGTCTTTTGTGCTGTGATACTTGAGATTGTTTTTCATCCTCTTGTTTTAATCTGAATCAAATTTCTAATTTCTTAAAAGATTTGGAATTATTTCTACAATAAAATTTTTGATAAAAATTGAGATTTGTTAAAAATTTTCAATCTTAACTATTTTTGTCATTCATTTAACAACATGTAAAACAGTTCATTTTGTTTATCAAATACATCAATTCTGAAATACGTGTTTTTAGTAAACCTGTGCAAAACGATAAAATTCTTTACTTTTTTTTAATTTTACCAGGATCTGATATTCCTTTTTAGTTTTTTTAAATAATTTTTTTGAATGAGTTTAGATACAATGATTGGGTTGTTTTAACAAAATGACTTATTAGTTTTAATACTGTTTTATACTTCAAAGTCAATTTTATATTTTTTATTTATTTTCAATATTACAAAAATACTAAATTGAAGAGGTACAAATGTATTTGATGTAGTTTGATTAAGTGAAAAGAACACATGTTAAAGACAAACATGGTCTTTTCATATGACATCCTAAAATCTCCAAAACTCCAAAAAATTGCCGTTCATAACTAACATAAATAAATGAGAATAAATTTAGAAAATCATGAAAAAGGTTTTTGTTAATGGGTATGGTTCTATTGGAAGTAGAATCACTGCATTTCTAAAAGATGATCCTGAAATAACAGTTTTAGGTGTGGGAAAATACTCTCCTGATGAAAAAGTTAAAGTTGCAATATCTAGAGGGCTAAATGTTTATGTTCCTGAGAGAAAATTAGATGATTTTAAAGATTTTAAAATTTCAGGAACTATTGAATCTGTTCTTGATGACTGTGATTTAGTCATTGACGCTGCTCCTGGAGGACACGGATACAAAAACAAGAAAAATATCTATGATCCAAAAAACTTGATGGCCATTTACCAAGGTGGTGAAAGCACAATGGGTGATGAAGCAGTTTCAGATTTACTATTTAATTCAAGAGCCAATTATGATTTGGCAATCGGAAAAAAACACGTTATGCAAGGAAGTTGTAATGTTACAGGTATGGGAAGGATTCTTGAACCACTACGAGACAAATTTGGCGATAACTTGCTTCGATTTGATGTGACACTGATTAGAAGATGGGCTGATATTGAACAAACTGACAAAAAACTTCAAGATACAATTGAAATGACAGAGAAACCTCATCATGGTGAAGATGTCAAAACCTATTTTGGAAAAGATGCTCCTTTGTTTGTAAGGGCAATAAAGGTACCAACAAGACAAATGCACTTACACATTATGGATATACGTTTCAAAGATATTGCCCCTAAGCCGTCAGAGATACATGAAATTTTTAAAAATGAATTTGGAGTTGCTACACTATGGACTGCTAAAGGAACAAAAGATGTCAGGGATTATGCAGATAACATGAAATTTAATTTTACTGACACTAACATGATTCACATCCATGCTAACATGACTACATCAATTGGAGACACAGTACAAATGATGTATTCTGATGATCAAACTGGTATTGTGATTCCAGAAAACCACATGTTGATGCAGGCCATGCTGTTTGGAAAATCTTATCAAGATGCATTTTCTCACACAGAATCTATATTTCACATGAATGAAAAAAAGAAGAAACTCGAAGAGCATTTTGCAAGAAAATAATTCTATTTTTTAATTCTCTCTATTCTAATTTTCTCAGGAATGTTTTTGGTAACTTTTTCAACAACAATTCTAATATTATCCATTTCTAATTTATCTCCAGCTTGTGGAATATCTTGTAATCTTTCATGTAGCAATCCACTTAGCGTACTATAATCATCTCCTTCAGGAATTTCTGATTTAAAAATCTGATTGATTCTTTCTATCTCAATTGAGCCATTTGCTATGATTGTATCTTTATCTATAGCATGATAATCTATTGGTGGTGATACGTCTGTTTCATCTTCAATGTCACCAATTATCTCTTCAATTAGGTCTTCTAATGTTACTAATCCTTCAACTCCACCATGTTCATCTATCACTATTGCCATGTGTGTTTTTCTACCTTTCATCTCTTTTAGCAATGAACTGACCATTTTTTCCTGAGACACAAATACTGGCTTTCTTGCAATTTGCTGTAATGTTTTCATTTTATCATCCCCTTCAGTCTCTTTTAGAACGTCTTTGGCATGAATGAATCCAACAATGTCATCATTAGTCTCTCCAAAAATTGGGATTCTTGAATGAGAATTTTGATTGATAAGTGGTAAAGCTTCAAACAATAACATTTTTGCGGGAAGTGTAAACATCTTGGTCCTAGGAGTCATAACCGCACGAATGACAGTATCATCAAACTCTAATGCACTATGAACGAGATCACTTTCATCTTTTTCTAGTGCTTTGTCAGCCAAACCTTGCTCCACAATACCTTTGATTTCATCCTCGGTAATTGGAGGTGCGTGATAACTACTCCCAGTTAATTTTACCATAGCTTTTGTTATGGTTTCAAAAAGTTTTACGATTGGCCAAAATGCATACCCAAATACAAGTAATACTGGTGCAAATTTTAGAGCAATCTTAGTTGCATTTGCATTACAATATGTTTTCGGAGTAATTTCGCCAAATACTAAAATCAAAAATGTCATAACGCCAACTGCAATCCCTAGTCCTTCATCCCCAAAAATTCTGATTGCAACAGTAGTAGCTAGAGCTGAAGAGCCAACATTTACAAGATTGTTTCCAAGATTTACACTCGACATCATCCATCCTGGGTTGTGTTTTAACTTGTAGAGTGCATCTGAGCCCTTTACTTTTTGTTTTTTTAATTGATTTACCTTGGAATTTCTGGTTCCAACTAAAGCTACTTCCAAACCGCTGAAGAATCCTGACAATCCAATGAGAACAGATAATGCAACTATCTCCACCCAAAGTTCTACCATGGAATCCTCCAGAAAATTAAATTAGAATAACAACTCAGGCTACTCATTTTATGTATTATACACCATCTCTTGGTTGATCATTTACTGCAAATTCACCTTTTAAGGTTTTAGATGTTTAATACGCCAGATGGTTTTTCTTAATTAATGTTCAATTTTTTGGCGGAATTGCAAATCGGTTCTGAGGATTATTGTGATATTCTACAGGTAACATTGCATCTTTTTGTCTGCCTGTAAGAATTCCTACAATCACATCATCCTTTTTGATAATTTCTTCATGCATTAATTTTTTAATTCCTACTACTGACGCTCCTGAGGCCATTTCACAATCAAACCCATTTAATCCAACTACTGACATTCCATCAAGCATTTCTGAATCTGTCACTGAAGTAACTACCCCATTTGTAAATTCTAATGCACGTAAACCTTTGAGAATGTTTGCAGGTCTTCCAATCTGAATTGCAGTTGCTTTTGTTTTTGGTCTCTTGTTTTCCATGTCAAGATGATCATAATACCTCTGAATTAATTCCGTATTGGGGGTTCCTTTATTCCATCGTAATTCTTCGTCTTCAAACCTTCCATTATACAAATCAGATAAAGTGTTTGCACCTTCGGCATTAATTACTGCTATACGTGGAATTTTTTTTATCCATCCCCACTCATAAAGTTCCATCAAAGCTTTTCCACAACTAGATGTGTTGCCCAAAGCACCACCAGGATAAATTATCCAATCTGGTGTTTCCCATTTTAAATATTCTAATGCCCTAAATGGAATTGTTTTTTGTCCTTCAATTCTAAATGGGTTTATAGAATTTACAGTATATCCATTATGATTTTTTGCATCTTCAAGAGATTGCTTTAATGCATCATCAAAATTTCCATCCACTTCTACAATTTGAGCCCCAAATTGGTATGCTTGACTTAATTTTCCAGGAGCAATTTGACCTGATGGAATATAGACATCACAATTAATTCCTTCATTTGCAGCAAACATTCCTGCTGATGCAGATGTATTTCCTGTTGAAGCACACACAATTTTTGTTGCTCCAACCATTTTTGCATGTGTTACTGCAGTTGCCATTCCATTATCTTTGAATGAACCGCTAGGATTGTATCCTTCTGGTTGTAACCACAAATTATCGTTTGAAATCCCAATAAATTCTGCCGCTTTAGACATTTGATAAGGTTTTGATTGTCTTCCTTCTGCACCATCTAAAGAAACAAGGTATTTTGAGCATTCATCATAATCTTCAGTATCAATCTGGCAAAAATTTAATAATTCTCTAAATCTCCAAACTCCACTTTCATTAAAAATACTCCCTTGTGGATTCCTCCTATCGTAAAAGATTTCTTTTAGGTTATCTGAAGGTATTTTTTTGTATTTTACATCTAAAAGATGGCCCTTTTCACACTGTACATTAGTACTTTTTATTGGATACTCTAATCCACATTGAGGGTTAATACATTTTAGAAAAGCGTCACCTTGCATGGTCAATTAAGGCACATATCCTGATAATTTAAAGTTAGGAGTAAATTATTTTTTTAGAAAAAAGAATAATTCATTTTGGTAGTTAGCAATTAATATTGAAAAATCATTAATTTTCAACTACATGTTGTTCTAAAATACCAATGCATTTATTCAATACGACATTGTCTGATATTGCATCAGTTTCTTTCAAATTAAACTCTTGAAATAATTCTTGATCATACTCTACAAGATCATTTCTGTATGTAGCACATGCAGAGCGGATTAATCTCCAATAATAGTATCCCTTGTTCATCTCAGATATGATCTTTTCTGGATCTGATTTTAAAATAAATGACAAATGTTCATAATCTGTTTTGTAATTGTCAAATTTCTCTTTAACTATTTGAGGTAGTTCTTGATACCAATCTCTGCCTTCTGAAGTCTTCTCAACATTGTGGATTTTTTTTAACTGATAATTTACAGAATCACAAAAGATGTCTAAAACATCAATGGAATCAAGTAATTTCATAAGTTCTGGATTTATCATACCATTCGTTTTAATTATCTAAAATTAAGCGTATTGTTTAGAATTAATTGTAATATTTGTCCAAAATTATCGTTTTAATCTCCTAAGATTTAGATTGCCATTGAGAATTAAACATTAATTATGGTTACATGGAATGAATATCTTAAAGGATTATTTCAAAAAATTATTGATTCTCATTCAAATCTAATAGAATTAAATGATAAACCGGGAGATCTGGATATTATTAAAAAGGAATTACTAAAAATCAATGGTTTTTTTAATGTAGTTGTAACAAAATTGGAATCTGAAAATTATCAATCAAAGAATCTGTCTGGTCTCAAATCTAAATTAGAGGATTACTTGAATTCGTATTATTTTACAAAAGAAATTGAGACGATGACTTCTTTGTATTCTGATGATATGAATAGAATTAAAAACATGCGTCTAAAGATCCTTGAGTCATTTGATGATAAAAAATTAATGGAACAAATTCAAAATGCAATCGAGGATTTATGACTGATAAACAGAAAAAATGTGTTTTATGTGGTTGTCAAGATCATAGACTAATTGGATGCTCAAAACATATGGCAAAAAAATGTTCATGTTTTAAAAAACAGAATTAAAAATTTGATTATTTTTAAAATGTTGATTATCTTCGTTTAGACCCAGATCTAATATGAAAATTTAAACAACATTTGCATTCTTTTTTTGTGCACTCTTCTTCTGCAAGGTGACCACAAATACCGCATTCACAACTTCGTGTCATGTTTCTAATTGATATATTTACAATATAACTAATACTTGAAATTTTCCTGATTTTTAAGTCAAATGAACCTATTTTTTAGATTTAGGTTTAATTTTAGATTTTTTTAATGGTTTTTCTTGTTTTCCTTCAAGTTCTTTTTCAATTTCAGCTGCTTTATTATCTACAGCTTTGATAATTTCTTGAATAAGACCATCCAGATCACTGTCTTCTGCCTCAGGCTCAACAGTACTTGCAATTTCATTAATAGTGCTAGAAATTTCTGCACTAACATCTTCAAAACTTTCGGGGTCTTCATATGCTGCATTATATAGATCTTTTAAGTTATTGACATATCCAATCACTTGCTCAGTTAACACAATTCTATATTCTGTACCATTAACATCAAATTGCTTTGCGCTCATGTCTCAGTTCTCAAATTCTAATGCTTAAATGTTTTTAGTTCGACTCTGTTGTAAAGTATTAAAATTAGCGTTTAAACTAAAACACAATATAATCCAATGCAGCTGCATCACTTATCAGTGTAGTATGGCGAGAGCCAACAATATAGCCATTTTTGATATCATTTGCTGGCACCCATCTATTTGTAGATGTATAGTGACGTTTTTCAGCTAATTCGTGTTCTATAGCTTCTATGTCAAATTCTCCTTCTTCAACTTGCTGAGTAGAAAGATGCTTCACTGTTACTAGTATTTTACTTACTTTTACACGGTCACCAAACTTCCATTTTGATGGAGGGTTTTCATCAGACACTTCTAGAACTTTAATCTTCATCTGTTTGTTTCCAAATGCATCATGACTCACAAGCATCCTTTCATCTGTAAATTCTTCAAAACTTATTCTAGAGTTTGTGCTGCCTTCAAACTCCGAAACTGCTTCTAACAGTGATTCTACCTTAGAATCATTATCTGAAAGAATAATCTCAGAATCTTTAATCTCATTATTATCGTTAGACATAACCTTACTCCTTTGTAATCATTAAAAAATGATCTGATTATTATTGTAAAATTAGGCACTAGGCGTATATTTTGTTTTAAATGGCATGGGATATTCAATTAGATTCATTTTCTCTCTTTTACCATTAATTTTAGCAAAAATCGTCCCATCATATGTACACACACAATCTGTTACTTTTAATGAATTATCCCAAATTTTATAAAACTCGCGTAATTCTCTACTTTCGTATTTTCCTTGTCCTAATCTTTTTTTTGAGAGAAATTTGAATGCAAGAACTACCTTTCTTTCTTTATAGATATCAAAAGTATTGATCCATTTTTGACATCTCTCAATTTGATCTGCAGGGACAGGAAGAGAAGTACTTGTTCCAGACTTTGCCTCAATCGTAAAAATTATGCTTTTTAATGTGTTAACTACTAAAACATCTGGTAGTGCAATACTTGGAGACCCAAGTCTAAATGCCTTCCAATTTTGTAACGCATTGAATCTTTTTACTAATGTGTCTTCCCAATTATATCCGCGTTGTCTTCGTGTTCGAGCAATTTTTTGATTTTTCTTCTTATTTTTTCTATTTGGGATAGATTTTGGTAATGAAATTGTAATTGTTTTGTGACTCATACTCATTTCAAGTGTTTTTAGATATAGAGGTCTGGGTAATTACATAATAACTCAATAAAATGTTAGAAACTTGTCAGATAACAGCATACATTGAGAAATCCTTTTTAAAACTTCTAGTATTGTATTTAGTGATTCATAATGAATCTCGGTGACTGCTGTAAATCAGTAATTCTGAAGCCATCGAACATTTTGAATTTATTTATAATTCTTATAACTTTGATAAATTGATTTGAGTTGTCTGAAATTTTATTAGAAGAATTATTGGAAAAACGAGATTTTTACTTGTATACAATTAAACATTTAGAATTCAAAAAACTTGATGAACAAAATTCAAGTGACACTCTAAAATTAATGAATGTCATATTTGAGGAATTAAAAAAAGTTGAAAATGAAATACAAAATCTTTTAAAACAAAATAATAAATAGAATATTAGACTTTTTTCTAATTCAATTAGTTTATCAATATCATTATAGATAAATTTTCTATTATGGAAGAAATGTTTCAGAATTTATGTTTATTAAAAAAAGAATTTGCACAAATTTATAGTGGAACAAGCCACATACAAGAAATCATACCATTGAAACCCTCCAAAAAATTTCCAATAGATGAAAAAATTCTGAATTCATTACACATGTTTGCAGAAAAAAATCCAATTTATTACAATTCTTATCATGATAAAATTTTAGATGTTCCCTGTATTGTATATGAAGGAGACATTAACGAGTATTGGTTGAATAGTATTAAGCATGGCTCAAGTTGTCAACCATTTTATCCAACATGGATACTTTCAGCGTATTTTTTGGTATTAATGGCAAAAAAGTTTGGGGTTAAAGAATTGATAGATATTGGTTCAGGTGATGGTAGGATAGCATATTGTGGAAAGATTTCAGGTTTAGTTTCTCATGGAATTGAAATAGATGATGTTTTAGCTGATTTACAGAAAACAATCATGACATCTACAAAAATTGATTTTGATCCAAATTGTTCTGATGCCTTGGAATTTGATTACACCTCCTTGAAATTAGCATGTCCTGTATTTTTTATAGGTGGTTTACCACAGATGGGTGGAGATATGCTGGCTACTGGGATTATTGAAAAAATCCAATCTATTCCAAATCTTAAAAAAAACACATGTCTTGTATTTGCTGGTTCTAATTCCAAGAGACAATTATCAGGAAACCAAAAATCAGGAGGATGGAGCTCATTAATTGACAAATATAATTTACAAGAAATTACAACTATTTCTCTTCCTACCGTATGGACTTTTGATCAAACAATTGATACACCATACATCTATACTAGTTTCAATTAAATTAATAAAAACTCAAAAAAATAATTTCCTTCTTTGATGCCACATTTTTTGATTCTTACTCTTTGCCTCTCCTTTGGAATTCCTGAAGATATCTTTCCAATTATTTTTACTTCTTTTTCAAATTCTGCTAGACAAAAATAACATTGATCATTTTTTGAAAATTCTATAATTTTTCCTTCAGATGGTCCTTTCTTAATTGTAGTCTTACCAAAACATCTATTACAAAAATCCGCAGGCGGCCAAACCGTCTTTTTACAATCTATGCATTGATTTACTACAAAATTTCCATTTTTTAGTTCAGATTCAGCACTCAATTTTCCAATACCAAAACAGTGGAAGAAGTCGATGCTGCAGACATATTATGAATAAGACCTACTTTTGGATTATCAATCTGCCTAGACTCCGCCTTTGATTGGAGTTGTTGGAAAATTTCAATTGTCTGTGCAATTCCGGTTGCACCTAATGGATGACCACATCCAATCAATCCTCCACGTGGATTTATCTTTGAATTATTTGTTGATATCATGTCTTTGACTAGGTCTATTCCCTTTCCTTTTTCTGTTATGCCTATTGATTCAAGGGACATAGGTTCACATACAGAAAATGCATCATGAATCTCTAAAACATCGATTTCGTTTGGTTGGTGCTTTGACATTTTTAATGCAGATTGAGCAGCAAAAGCAGAAGATTCCATTGAGCTAAATGTGATGGTTTTTGTAAACCCTGCCGACATTGTCTTTTGACCAATTCCTGTTATCCATATTGGTTTGTCTGAAAATTCCTTAATTTTATTTTCAGATGCAAGAATAATGGAGGCACCACCAGTACAAGGTCTTGAACAATCAAGCAATCTAATTTCGTTTGTTAATTTTTTAGAGTTTAAGACATCGTTCAAAGTGTATATTTTATCTGAAAAAGCATATGGATTTTTTTGAGCTTGTCTATGATTTTTCACAGAAACCAATGCAAGATCCTCTTCCTTCACAGAAAATGTTTTTTTGTACGATTTTGTAAAAATTGATGCCCAAAAAATAGGATGCTTAAACTCTCCCCTGGAATTATCCCATTGTAAAATTTGTCCTGGACTATCATATCTTTCAGCACCTGCTACTAAAACAACATCTGCAAGACCAGATGCGATATAAGAATAAGCAGAGATAATGGCATTTGTTCCAGAATTACACAAGCTTTCAACTGAATGGGCTATTTTGGGCTCAATTCCTGTCATTTCAGCCAAGATTGGTGATAAATATTTTGAATTATTGTTTGTAGATACTAACACTGCATCTATGTCTTTTTGAGTTAAATTTGAACAATTTTCAAATAAATTTTTCGTAGCTTTTAATAAAACTGATTCAATTTTAGCATCTTCTCTTGAAAATTTGGTAATTCCATACGATGCAATGCCTACTTTTTTAATCATTTTTAATCTGAAAATGTTTTTACAAATAATTTGAATGATTCAATTACATTACCTACTGGATTAAACTGAATTATTGGTAAATCAATTCCTGCTTCTTTGAATTTATCTAATTGTTTTTGACACTCTGTTGATGTTCCACATACGGTAAGTGATTTTAGCATATTGTCAGTTACAAATTCATAATTTGATTTGAATCCTGATTTTTTAAATTCTTCAAAGATGTTTTTTGTCTCTGATCCAAATCCATTTTTTGCCAAAAATTCACGGTATACCTTCCCTACTGAGACATAAAATGCAAGAGTTTGTTTGGCTCTGGTAATCGCTGTTTGAGAATCCTCAGAAACACAGGTGATCAATTGACACGTAACATCTATTTTTCTCTTGAGCTGCATTTTATGAATTGTCTCTTTCATTTCATTTATTGGTCTCAAATAAAATATCACTCCCTCAGCTATATTCCATGCTAAATTTACCATCTTTTGATTAACAGCTGCTAGATAAATTGGGATTGTATCTCTATGTGGTTTTATCAATAATGTGAAATTTTTTAAATTAAAAATTTGACCTGAGTAATTAATCTTATTTCCAGACATTACAAGTCTGATAATTTCAACATATTCTTTCATTCTTAATACAGGACTTTCAAATCTATATCCGTGAAATTCTTCTATTATTGGAACGCTACTGGTCCCTAAACCCAAAATAAATCGTCCCTTTGATAGTATGTCTACAGTTACGGCTCCCATTGCAATAGATGAGGGGCTTCTAGAGTAGATGTTGATAATGGATGAGCCTATTTTTGAGTTAGGGGCATTTTGAGAGACCATGCTTTGAATTGAAAAATTTTCCATGCCCCATGTTTCGGGAATCCAAATTGTGTCCGTATTTGTCTTTGAGAGAATCTTTGAGCATTCTAAAACCTGTTCAATAGTCAAAAGTGAGCCTAGGCTATAAGATGTTCTCATGAAATTATTACTTCTTTGGAATATTCTAGTGTATCTGTTTTCATTTGAATTATTTTTTCATTTTTAGTCAATACGCTTAATTTCAAACTTGTTACAGAAAATTTGTGACATTAGATCAAGCAAAGAATATGATACGGGACAAAATAAGATTTAAAGAGAATCAGATTAAAGTAAGAAAAATACATCTTGAAGAGGGCAAATTTGAATCAATAACTGATTTGATAGGAGTTGAAGTAAAAAATTTGCAAAAAGATATTGAATTTTTCAAAGCCTTGTTAATAGAATTGGATTAATTATGCCAAATTCTATTAAAATAGGCAAAATTTTTGCTAAATACATCTATTCTTCATCTAATGTCTATGATTGAACTACAAAAACTTGCACTTGTCTTTTAGCATTATGTTAATTTTGATTGAGGTCGTTTATTATCACAGTCATTTACTATTCAAATTATTGAGCAAGCAAACATATGCTAAAAAAACTAGTTTAGGGGGATCATTTTGGACTAATGCTACTAAATATGCATCATTAAAAAAAGATGATGAACCTTTCGTTAGCGAGATTGCCTATGTCATGGTAACATTACATAGAACTGGTGCTTGATATCAACTAATTATTTATTATTTTTTCTATTTCTAGAGAACACTCTTCCATGTCCTTAAATGAATCTACAGAATACCATTTTACGTCTTTAAATTTAACTGTGTTTAGTTTTCTTTTTTTTGCATAGTCTGGAAAAACCGTCTTTTCGATATCTCCTTTTTTTGGTAAGTCTTTAACGGTTTCTTTTAAAAGATGATAAATTCCTGCATTCATCCATAAATTTGAAATCTCTTTTTTTTCTCGAAATTTAGTAACTTTTTCATTGTCTGTTTCTATTATCCCGAATTTTGTCCTTAATTCAATTGCTGCAATTGAATTTGGATATTTTAATAGTTTTTTAAGATCAATATTTGTAATAACATCTCCATTCAAAACAAAAAATGACTTATCCTTTATTGTGTTAGCTGCCTTCTTGATTGCTCCTCCAGTGCCCAGCGGAATTTTTTCTTTAGAAAATTTTATTTTGACTCCAATACTTTTTTTCATTTCAAGATAATTTTCTATCATCTCTGTTTTGTATCCCGTACAAATTATGACCTCTTTTATTCCAAATTTTTTCAAATATTTTATTTGCCATTCTAAAATTGGGATGTTATTTAATGGAACAAGTGGTTTTGGAACATAATCTGTAATTGGACGTAATCTCTTACCTCTCCCACCAGCCAGAATAATTGCTTTCATGACATACTAGAAATAATATGGCATTATAACTTTGAGTTTTAAAATTAATTCAAATCATGTATTTTTATTTTACCTTTTTTGCAAATTCCGCAGAAATTATATCTTGATATATGTTTGATCCAATAATTTTGTTTATGATTTTTTAGATTTTTCATTATTTTTTTGCTTCTTTGAAATTGATTCTTCCAAACTTACAAAACTCTCAATTTTTTCTGTAAATTCATTGTATATTTTTTCTAATTCTTTTAATGACATTTTTATTCCCAACATTTTCATATTTTTATTCCATGATTCAATGTATTTTTCATCATCTAGTCCCTTTCCTAAAGTTTCTGCAATTGAATTTATCCCCTCTGTTTTTCCTAGCGAGTAAATAGCTATGTCTCTATCTGTAAGCATTATATTTTTTACATCTTTTCTTAATAGATGTTTTACTTTAAAGTTGTCCACTCAGAAAAAATCAATTGTTGCAACTCCAAAATAGTATCCAACTGCAGTAAGTGCTGTACTCCATATGCATGAGCCAATCAAAGAAAAAATTAGGAATTTTATAGGGTTCATGTTGAAAATTCCCGCTGGAATTGAAACTAACTCACGAATTCCTGGAATTAATCTTCCAATAATTACTGATTTGTCTCCATACTTTACAAACCACTTATCTGCTTTCTCCAAACTAGATTCTTTTATCTTTGCATATTTAAGATATTTTATCAGGCCTGCTCTACCTAATTTTTTTGCAATAATGTAAATCACAAAAGCTCCTACTGTTGCACCTGTTCCTCCTGTCATTCCTACTCCAACAATATGAAAACTACTCATCTCATTTTTTAATAAACTGTATCCTGCCAATGGAAACACCGCTTCGCTAGGAATTGGAGGAAAAACCGTTTCTATCAGAGCAGCCAAAAAAACACCTGGATAGATGTTTTCAGAAATCATAGATATAATAAATTCTATAAATGATTCAATCTCATTCAATTATTTTCTTCCGTTAGATAATAATGTAGTTCAGTATAGCACTCTTTACAATATTCCTCAAAATCAGTATGATCACAATCATAAACTTTGGATACTTGATTGTTACATTTTGCACAAATAGGCATATGTTATTACCTGAGAGCGGATTTTTTTATCTTTATTCCACCTAATGCTGCAATGATTCCACCTATGACAATTAAACTTCCACCTTCTCCTATCATTCTAGTTGAATTCTCTGTTTCTCCTGCACTAGCAATAGATATTGCGCCCCCAATAATTATCAATATGCCTGTTATAATTAGCATAATTCCTAATCCTTTGAAGGGTGGTTTTTTAGACATGAAAAATGCAATGATTGACAAAATTATTGGGGGCATTCCTAATCCTATTCCACGTGTCATTGCATCTAATGGCAAAAATCCATCCCCAGCACCTCCGCCACCAACCATTACGTCAGCACCATAAATCACCAACATAATTATTGAGATTCCTGATAAAACATGTGGAATAGACACCATACTTGGATTCATTTTAAGTTAATTAATAAACGTATTAAGATGCTCTGGCACTAGAATTTTTTAAAAATTGGTTGAAGAGATGGGTTTAACGATTACTTTTTCTTTTAGTGATTCAAGTTTATATAATAACAGCTCTATCGTTTCGCCATTCTCTGCAACCAAATTAAAATGTCCTAGTTTTCGAAGTGGTTTGGAAATTTCTTTTCCATACATTTTCAGATAAACATTTGGCTCAGATAATACAATTGGCTTGTATTTTCCCTCAAAGGACTTTGAACCTAAAATGTTGTACATTATTGTAGGGTGAAGTAGTTTTGTACTGCCAAGCTCAAGTCCCAAAATTGCTCTAAGATGTTGCTCAAATTGTGACGTTTCACTAGATTGTAATGTGTGGTGGCCTGAGTTGTGTACTCTTGGTGCTATTTCGTTAATCAAAATTTCATTCTCATTTGTGACAAACATTTCAATTCCGAAAACTCCTGCCCCTTTAAGCACTTTCATAGCAATACTTGCAATACTTTCAGCTTTCTTTGAAACTTTTTCTGAAATTCTTGCAGGAACAATAGTTTGTCTTAAAATATTTTCTTCATGTATATTTTCTACCAAAGGAAATGTTTTGATCTGTCCTTTTGTATTTCTAGACGCAATTACAGAAACTTCCATTTTAAATGGAATGTATTTCTCAAGCATTAGTTTTTGACCTTTGAAATAATCAAAGGACTGTTGAATTTGCTCAAAACACTCTATCTTGAAATTTCCTCGCCCATCATATGCATCTCTTCTTGCTTTGAGAATTGCAGGATAGCCGAATTTTTTTAAACCTTCTTGCAAGTCTGAAATTGAAGATATTTCCATGAATTCAGGAATTGGGATTTTATTTTCCTTTAGAAATGATTTTTGCAAAAATTTATCTTGAATTATCTGAAGTGTTTCAGGAGATGGATCGATTTCGGCTTTGTTTTCTACAGATTTTAGAACATCACTGTCTCCAGATTCTATTTCATATGTGATGATGTCTGATTTTTCAGCTAGTTCCATAATGGCGTTCTTGTCTTTAAAATCTGCAATGATCTGCTCAGCTCCTGCTTGTGCTGCGGGGCAATTTGGAGTGGGGTCTAAAACAATGATTTTTGATATGTGTTCTGGCATATTTTTTGCAGATTCGGTAATCATCATTCCAAGTTGGCCTCCACCTATTATTCCCAGAACCTTTTGCATACGATAATTGAATTGATTTACGATTAAAAATAGCTAATGTTGATTGGTATGAATTGTCGTCTTTTTTTCATTCGTTATAGATAATAACTGACAATGATTTTCATTTATTGTGAGTTACACAAAAAAACCTTTGATTGGAATAATTATGGGATCAAGTTCTGATAGTAGAATTATGAAAGATGCAGCAGAAGTTTTAGATGAATTTAAAATCAAACATGAGGATCAAATTATTTCTGCACATAGAACCCCCACTCGATTAGAAGAATATGCAAAATATGCTGAAAAAATGGGTTTCAAAGTAATTATAGCGGGAGCTGGAGGAGCCGCACATCTTCCTGGAATGATTGCGTCTCATACTGTAATTCCAGTTGTAGGCGTTCCAATTTTGGTTTATAATGACAAACAAGTAAGACTGGAGAATAATACAAAATTCTCTGCTTTTGGTGGCTTGGATTCTCTTTTATCTATTTCAGAAATGCCTACTGGTTCTCCGGTTGTGGCAGTAGGAGTAAACAAAGCAGGCAATGCAGGTATTTACGCGATGAAAATTTTAGCAAATGAATTTCCTGAATTAAAAAAGAAACTCATTCAATACAAATCTTTTCAACACAATTCAGTGTTAAAAGAGTCTGAAGAGATGAAAAAGCAAGGTCTATCAAAATTTGTTTCAAAGAAATTCAAATAGATTACGTTAGTAAAGTAAATTGAATATTTCTCTCTATTAATGCCTTGATCAGTTTATCTGCTTGCTCTCTTCCTTGAGTCTCTAAACTTAATGTCACACCCGCAGAACCGGCATTAATGTTAGAGCTGAGCCTATCATGAACTACCTCCACAATGTTTGCATTAGCCAGGCTAATCTCATCCACTATAGTCTTGAATGCGCCAGGTCTATCAGGTAATAAAATTGATAATTTTAGTAATCGTCCCATTGCAGCTAGACCCTTGTCTACAATTTGGCCAAGTAGATACATATCCACATTTCCACCTGCAAGAATTGCAACAATTTTCTTTCCAGGAGATGGTTTTGCAGATATCAAATATGCCAAGCTAACAGCTCCTGCAGGTTCTACAACAAATTTCATTCTTTCCATAAGTAGAAACATTGCTTTAATGATATCAGTATCCTCAACTAGAACTACATCATCAATCAAATCATGAATCACAGTAAATGTCAATTGTCCAGGTATCTTAACAGAAATACCATCTGCAATTGTTCGTAAACCTCCGCAAGAAGTTATTTTCCCCTCTTTTAGAGATTCATACATTGATGGAAATGATCTTGATTGAACTCCTATAACTTTGACATTGGGGTTTTTTTCTTTGATTGCAATTAAAGTACCTGCAGCTAATCCGCCTCCTCCGATTGGAATATAGATCTCATCAACATCGGGCAGATCCTCCAAAATTTCTAGTCCTATTACTCCTTGTGCTGCAATTATTTGTGGATCATCAAAAGCATGAATCATTGTAGAGCCGGTCTCTCGAGAAATCTCTTTTGCTTTGGCAGAAGATTCATCATAGTTTATTCCTTCTAAAATGACCTTGGCACCATACCCTTTTGTTGCTGCAACTTTGGCAGGAGATGCATTTTTTGGCATTACAATTGTACATGGAATTTTTTCAAGAGATGCTGCAAATGCAACACCTTGTGCATGATTTCCTGCAGAGGCCGCAACAACTCCTCGTTTTTTTTCTTCATCTGATAGAGATTTTATTTTGTAATATGCCCCTCGAATTTTAAATGAACCTGTCTTTTGCTGAAACTCTGCTTTAAGATAAATTTCAGAACCGGTAATATCACTAAATGTGGGAGAATGTAACAAGGGCGTTTTTCTTATTTCGTCTCCTCGCATAGAATTTGCACGTAGTATCTCATCATATGTTGGATTCATTTGAAATTTTGCTGTTTGGTGACATATTTGACTTCTTGCTTTTCATAGATGTATTATTTATCAAATTTTATGCGTATCTTTCAAGAAATCCCATTCATCATTATGTTTCTTCTAAACATTGTACTTGATTTATACTTCAAAGTATCATTTTTTTACTTGTTTTTTGAAATAATTTATTCTGAATATGATTCTTAATCACTCTTTGAATAATTTGTGAATTTCATCTAATCTTTTTAGAATGTTATCTTTAGTCAAATTAGAAATTTTTCGCGGATCAAATAACCCCTCTTTAGTTTTATTTTTAACAAATTCTATATCCAATGTACAAAGACATCCTTCTTCTCCAGTAACTAGCCGTGTATCATCAATTAACACAGGAGATGTTTGATATGTCTCAACTAACAAACTATCAAGTTCATCAAAAAGTTTCATTTTTTTCTTAGATAATTCATTGAAATCAATTCCAGCACTATCTTCAATTTCTTTGTAAATCTTTTCTCTAAACTCATCATTCTCATATAATATCTCAAATAATTTTTGATGATCAAAATCTTTGTATCCCATTTCTTTTATCTTATTTAATACAAACTGATCACTATCATCAGACAGTTGTTGTTCTTTGCTTTTTGTTAAACTTACAATCTCTGCTAATTCTTTTTGACAATCAATTACTCTTTGAGCTGGTTTATAGTATAACAATACATGAAACTGCAAGGAAATATGTCCGGATATTAAATAATTTCCTTCCATGATTTCAAATTTTGTAAATATTCGTCTAAGGTCTTCATTGTTTGATGTTGAAACATCTTGAAATGACCATTCTTTTAACCCCTGAGTAATTTTTACAAAAAAATTACTTACTAGTGCTGGATCAAATGTTTTCTGTGTGACAATTGTTGAATCACCCATCATAACTTTAACTTCAATCATTTTAGTCATTTCAATCATTTTTGAAAGAAATGATTGTTGAATTTCTTCATTTTTTTTATTCAGAATTTGGATGAATTCGTTTGAAGATCTAGACCCTAATCTCACAAAGGATACCAAAATTCTATTCTCCTTAAACGTTACATCTAAAAGATCTCTTAAATACAAAATTCAGTCAATACTAGCCATGAGTATGGAGAAAATTTTCTGCGATCACTGTAATTCTATAATTTTGCAATATTATGATGACGGTTATAAAGGGTATAGAGGAAAATGCTCTGTCTGTAAAATAGATTTTCCATTGGAGTAAGCCAAATGTCAGAAAAGAACAAAAAAGATAGTAAAATTCCAGAAACTCAAAAATCTCAAAATATTGCATCAAGTCCAAATGTCGTAGACATGCTTCTAAGCCAGAAAAAAGAAAAAATAGTTGATTCAGAAACAATGATTCTAGAGACTCAAAAAAGAGTATGGGGAGCATTAAAGAAAGGCTATGAATATACTGGGATAACAAACGAATCTGAAAATTTTCTTAGAAAAAATGTTTTTTCTAAGATCGACATGATTGTTTTGTATGTTGATTTGGTAGGCTCAACCACCATGACACTAGAATTACCTGAAGAAAAACTTGCAATTATTATTAGCTCCTTTTCTCAAGAGATGGCATCAGTCATTCAACAACATAATGGATATGTTTTAAAATTTGTTGGGGATGCCGTCATTGGATATTTTGTTGCAACAGACAATGCAATAATGGCAGCCGATCATGCAGTAACATGTGCAAAGTCAATGATAACAGTAATTCAAAAAGGAATTAATCCAATCTTAAATCAGTATGATTATCCTGACTTGATGGTAAAAATTGGTTTGGATTTTGGCCAAAGTATAGTTGTAAGATATGGCTCAAATCCAAATGCTTCTCATGTTGATTTAATGGGACCTGCCATGAATATTGCAGCTAAAATCCAATCCATGGCTAAAGCAAATCAGATTTTAATTGGAAACGATGTTTATAAAAAATTACATCCTACAACACAAAATAATTTCAAAGAAATTATTTGGAAGAATAACGAATGGAAGTATCGTTCACGGTTAACTGGTGAAATTTACAAGGTTTATGAATATAGTGGTTAAACTGTGAATTTTCCAGGACATTCAACATGTTCATAGTGATGCTCTGTAAATTTTTCTTGTACTACATAAATTACAATTTTATGCAAGTCCTCATTTTCAATTGTTTTTTTGCATTTAATACAGGTCTTTGTAAATTGCATCATTCGTAATTGCGATCAAAATTGGGAATCTATAAGGATCTGCGATCAACTCAAATTGAGCAAAAACGACTCCAAGCTCACTATTTAGTATATCAAACGCCTAAAGACAAGGCAGAAATATGGCAAAAACTGTATAATTTTGTGGAAGAATTAGCAATTAAACAACTTAGAGACCTTTATGGATTGAATCCAAACATACCGCATCTAGTATTTCAATTTCCCAGATTACCACCAGGATTATCTCATCCAATGTTCAAATTGTATGAAAACCCAATGAAAGAAAAATTTGCTAATGATGTTAATTCTATTAACAGAAAAATCCAAGGATTTCAACATATGTACCAACAATATGCTACTGGTTTAATGAACATGAATTCTTCTGGAATTGTTCCACCCGGGCATCCATTGTTTAATAGAAATAATTCTATTGAAATGCTAAAAACTGAAAAAGACAAACTCTTAAAAGAAAATTTAGAGTTAAAGAAAAAATTAGACAAAGCAAAATCCAACTAGATTAAATTTAACTCCAAATTTGTTAAATAATTTTTTTAACCACGTGAGAAGCCTTATTAATTTCTAATTTTAGTTTGTACTATGGTAAAAACACCAGCAGAGAAATGGAAAGAGCAAATAATAAAATATAGAAAAAAATGCCAAAAAATAATTGAATTATCAAAAAGCATCCGATATGCTGGTGTAGTAAATAATTATGGAAGAACACTAACTGGAATTATGAGACCAAATGTTAAACCACTTTTAAAATCAGAACAAGTAAAAAATGAATTTTTCATCATATCTACTTTGATGACACTTAGAAAAGACACTGCTAGTGCAGTGGGAGTACTTGACTATGTATTACTTCAACATCAAAAAATATCAATTGTAATTCTTCAAAAAAATGACATCACTTATTACATTTCGATAGATAGAAAAGAAAAAGGTATAGACAAGATTATCTCATCTATTAAAAAGACAATCTAAGCTGGTGTAAATCCTTGATATCCACCTGTTTGTTGGGCTTTGTCTTCAAAGTTTGGTTCAAACAATGATACCAGATATTCATCAGGATCCAAAACAATTGCATTTTTACCTGACTCTCTATCTACAATATCTCTATAGATTTTGACTCCTTTTGATTTTAATTCCTCAACGGCAGATTTTACATCACCGACAAGAAATCCAATGGTAATTCCATTTTCGATAGAGCTACCTATGTGCTGTGCAGTCAGTGATGCTGGATGTAAACTCAATAGAGCTCCCGAAGTTCCCAAATCTACCCATGATCTTCTTTGGTTCTTTATAGGTAACCCAATTTTTTCATGGTAAAATTCTATGGACTTATCGATGTCTTTAACAGCCAAAATAACGTTTCCGACCTTTTTGACGTTCACAAATTATCTTGGTTCAAGTATGTTAAATTCTTTGTCATTTACATAAAAAGGAACGACATTTGTGGTATGAACTAGATAGAATGATATTTACGATAATGCTATGGGTGTATTTTTGTCTCTATAGTTCTGAATCTTGATCTAATCTAAGACCTTTGTATCGATTTCTTATGGTGACCTCTGTAACATTTGATGCCTCTGCTATGTCTCGCTGAGTTCTATCTTCATAGTTTTTTACACATGATAGGTATAATGCAGCTGCTGCAAGCCCCATTGGATCCTTACCTGCAGATTCTTTGTGTTCTTTGGCTATTGTAAGCACTTTGATGGCATAACGTTTTGTCTTCTCTGAAATCTCTAATTTGCTTGCAATTCTTGCCACACATTGAATTGGATCAGCAACTGGCATTTTTAATTCCAATTCATGATGTAGTAATCTATAGCATCTTGCAATGTCTTTTTTTGTAATATTACCTGCATTTGAAATATCTTTTAGTGTTCTAGGAGTTTCAGTATCCCTGCACGCAGCATAAAGTGCAGATGCAATAAGTGCTGAAATGGAACGTCCTCTGACCAAACCTTTCTCTAATGCTTTTCGGTAAATGTATGCTGCTTTTTCAATTACAGAATCAGAAAGTGAAAGTTTGTCTTTTAGGCGCGATAATTCACTTAATGCTTGTCTTAGATTTCTATCTGCAGAAGCGTTTACTTTACTTCTACTATCCCATGTTCTAAGCCTTTCGATGGTACTTTTCATGGTAGATGTAAGGGGTTTTCCAGATGCGTCTCGATTAATTGGATTGATAATTGTGGCAAGTCCTCTATCATGTATTGTAAGTGATGTTGCAGCACCGGTCCTGGTTGGGTCTGTGCCTCCTTCTTTTGAAAATGATCTCCATTCGGGTCCTGAATCTTGCAGTGTCTCAGAAATTACAAACCCACACTTTCCGCAAAATCTTTCTCCAGTTACGCTATCAGTTAACATGCCATTTTTTCCACAACGTCCACAGATAGAATCTGTATTGATAATCTCTAAAACCAAAAATATCCTCAATAATGGTTAGTTTATTTCCTATAAGAATCAGCCTATTTTGGGATTTTTTGCTAAAATACGTTAATTTAATTCTCAAGAAGAACAATTGTGTTTGCATTTGTTCATTTTCATGAGAAAATTCATTATTTTTATTGAACCTCTACCATAGTCTCGGTTCTCTCTACGCCGCTGATCTTTTGAATCTGATTCGCGATTTCTCGAATTTTTCCCAGTTCCTCAACTTCAATTATGGCTACTGCATCAAACTGCCCACTAGTTGGAAAAGAATCAGATACGCAATTTACTTTTCTTAGGCGTGCTGCAATTAATTTTTTTGGAGATTTTACCAACACTATGGCTCTTACCATCCTAGATTCACCTCCACTTCAATTAACGTCTCAGTTGTAACAATTTCTTTGATTTTTTTAAAATCAATAACCATGTTGTTAATTTCATCAATATTTCCTTGCAGTATAACACTAATATCTGCCCGACCAGTCACTATCATAACATCTTTAACCACTTTGCGTTTCTTTTTTAAAATCTGAACAACTGTATCGACTTTGCCAGGTTTAACTGTAATTAGACATAATGCTCGCATATTTACTATATGTAGTTAAAGTGGATAAAGATTGCCTTAATCGAAGGCTTCTTGAGATCTTGCTTCTTCAAGATATGCTCTTCTTTCTTCATTTACTTTTTCTTGATCAATAGTAATATCATCATCTACAATTACTATTCCCATATCATCTGAAAATTCTACCTTATTTTTCTTTGATTTTACTGTCTTTGTGGTTTTGGCTTTAGTAGATTTTGGCTTTGTTTTAACAGTCTTCTTTTTTTCAGCTTTTTTTACTATAGGTTTTTTTTGAGTTTTTTTTCCAGCCATGAATGTTGAAAAACAAGAGGTGACCTTATTTTTAAATATTATGTAGTAAGGTGTTATTTCTAGAAAAACATAATTTTTTATTCCTTTATTCTTTAGTATTCTAGTGGTTTTTTTGTATCCATATTCATCAATTTTGACATCTTTGATTCTAACAGAAAGGGTTTCTCCAGGACGTGTTCCTGCATCATCATGAACATCAATTATTGCTCTGTCTCGAAGATTTTCACCACATGCATCAAGTATGGCTTCTCTATCTTCAGGTGTTATTAGATCCTCTCTTACGAGTCTGTCCTTTACGGTTTTTAGTTTGATTCCTTGTATTTCATAGGGGTCTAGTTTTCCTTCTTCTCGAAGTCGGTTTCCTGTCTTGAACCATCTAAAAAATATTCTAAGAATCTTTTTCATGTCATAACTTGAATGAGATTCCTGACCTTTTTCATCAGAATAAATGTCCATAATTTTGTAAACTAGACCATCAATGTCATCTCTGCCTGTATCAATCCAATTTTTGTTTAACATTTTAGATAGAGTAATTATTGTTTGGAGGTGTTTTACTCTCAAAGCTTTTGATAGTGCTTCTCTTACCATAGTTTTATCATAGGACTCAAAGAGCTCAAAATTTTCTTTTGAAATATTTCTTTGAGCATTTTTATGGATTAGGAAGATCTTGCGATCATAGTTATAGATAGTTTCATGGTTTGTTTTTGATTTCAACAGGTACTATGGAACTTCCGGGGATATGAACATGATGTATGGTGCCAGGGGCGAGATTTGAACGCGCGACAGCCCGGTCTTCAGCCGAGTGCTCTCCCAGGCTGAGCTACCCTGGCACAATAAAAATTCGTTTGAGTGAGGAAATAAAAGTTGTCTTTTCTAGGATTTCCATATGATGTCTTTTTTGCCTTTTCTTTTGTTAATAATTCTGGCTAAAACAAATAACAAGTCAGAAAACCGATTAAGGAATTTAATACAATTCTCATTAATTTCTTCAGTTTGTTTTAAAGCTACGGTATAAGATTCAGCTCTTCGGATAATAGCTCGTGTCAAGTGAATTTGCGATGCTGCAATATCTCCGCCAGGCAAAATAAAATTTTGCAATGGTTCTAACTGACTTTCAAATCTGTCTATTGCTTTTTCTAAATTTTCTACCATTTGTGATGTAACCCTATTTTTTGTATTCTCTAGGTGAGGATTTGATAAATCAGCTCCAACTACAAACAATTCATTTTGCAACGACGTGATACTCTGAATTAACTCATCATCCAAGTTATAGCTTAAAGCAACTCCAAGTGATGCATTGGCCTCATCGACTGCACCGTATGCCATGATTCTAGGATCTGATTTTAGTACTCTGATTTTACCCTGCAAACCAGTTGTACCGTCATCTCCAGTTTTAGTGTAAATCTTCAATAGCACTGATAAAGTATTTGGCCTATTATGTTGTTCGCATTATGTTGAATAAAATAAAAATAAATCAGTATTATAAAATTTCAATTTTATGATCAATTTTTCTATTAGTAACTTGTAAACATATACGTATCAATCAATCTGCTGTAATTTATTAGAAAGGAATTCCAGAAAAGTGTAGAGAATTGCTATTAGATTTTTTTAATACTGTCATAAATTTAAAAAATATTCCAAGACAAGGATGGATAGACAAATTAGGATTAGAAACTCCTGAATCTGTCTCAGACCATACTTTTTCTATGACTGTGATGTCTCTGATTTTCTCAGAGATTCAAAAATTAGATACTCTCAAAGTGCTAAAAATGAGTTTAATTCATGACTTGACTGAATCCTTTACT
>JAOTTW010000015.1 GCA_029864235.1 Candidatus Nitrosopumilus sp. | reverse complement strand
TACTTTCTTGACTGCCTCTTCAAAATGCTTCATTGTAACTTTGGCATCTATACTCTTTTTCTCAACATCTTTGATATCAGGATGAGAATCTAAGAACTCATGAATTACTAATGATACTGCTGTATTGGCAATTGCTGCAGTGTCTGCACCACTTAACCCATCAGTCAAATCTGCAATCTTATCAATATCGACATGTTGTGGATCATTTTGATCAGTGACTGCAGGAATTTTTGCAGTATTAATTTTCAAAATACTCTTTCTACTCTCCTTGTCTGGAAGTGGAATCTGAATAATTTTATCAAATCTACCTGGTCTTAGTAATGCGGGATCAATCATATCTGCTCTATTTGTAGCAGCTAAAACAATTACTCCGTGCATATTCTCCATTCCGTCTAGCTCCGTAAGTAATTGACTTACAACTCTTTCTGTAACAGCTGTTTCTCCACCTGCTCCTCTAATTGGAGCAATAGAATCAATTTCATCAAAGAATATCACACATGGTGCAGATTGTCTTGCTCTTTTGAAAATTTCTCTAATACCTCTTTCTGATTCTCCTACCCATTTTGAAAGTAATTCTGGACCTCTAACTGAAACAAAATTTGCCTCACTTTGAGTTGCAACTGCTTTTGCAAGCAATGTTTTTCCAGTTCCACTTGGACCATGCAACAAAATTCCTCTGGGCATTCTATGTCCTAATTTATCATATAGTCCAGGATATTTCATTGGCCATTCAACAGCTTCTTGAAGTTCACGCTTTACATCTTCCAATCCACCAACTTCTTCCCATTTAACATCAGGATTTTCAATGAAAACTTCTCTCATTCCAGAAGGTGTGACTTCAATCAAAGCCTTTTGGAAATCTTCATGATTTACAATTAACTTATCTAGTGTCTCTGGAGGGATCTTTTCCTCTTCCAAATTTAATTCTGGAAGCAATCTTCGTAGACATTTCATTGCTGCTTCCTTACAGAGATATTCTAAATCTGCCCCAACATAGCCATGACTAACTGCCGAAATCTTATCTATGTTAACATCGTCAGATAATGGCATATTTCTGCTGTGAATTGCAAGAATGTCTTTTCTTCCTTTTTTATCTGGAACTTTAATCTCAATCTCCCTATCAAATCTCCCAGGTCTTCTAAGGGCTGGATCTATTGCATTTGGTCTGTTTGTTGCTGAAATAACAATTACCTTACCTCTAGCTTCTAAACCATCCATTAATGATAACATTTGAGATACCACTCTTCGTTCAACTTCACCTGTGACCTCTTCTCTTTTTGGAGCAATAGAGTCTATTTCATCAACAAATATTATTGATGGTGATTTTTCTCTTGCCTCTTTGAATATTTCTCTGAGTCTCGCCTCACTTTCACCATAAAACTTACTCATAATTTCAGGACCAGAAATGCTAATAAAGTGAGCATTACTTTCATTTGCAACAGCTTTAGCTAGTAATGTCTTACCTGTACCTGGCGGTCCATATAATAAAACCCCTTTCGGAGCTTCAATTCCCAATTTTTCAAAAATTTCTGGATGTCTTAAAGGTAATTCAATCATTTCTCTTACTTTCTTTATCTCATCAGTCAAACCACCAATATCTTCATACGTTACTTGAGGTACACCACGCAATGTTTCTCCTTTCTCTGCTATGTGGAAAACAGTTTTTTGAGTAACTAAAACTGCATCAGCTGCTGGAGTGACACCTATTACTTGAAAAGTTAAACGCCCACCAAAATAAGGAACCATTACATTATCTCCTTTGATCAATGGAACACTCTCTAATGCATCTGCAAGATATCGTTCATCAATTGGAGGAATTGCTTCTAATGGAGCTACTACTACTTTTTCAGCAGCAACTGCTTTAATTTTTCTTACAGTAATTGTATCGCCTATTGCAATACCTGAATTATTACGACCTAGTCCATCAATTCTGATAATTCCTTTACCTTCATCTGATGGATAAAGAGGAAGACATTTTGCTACTGTTCTTCTCTTACCCTTGATCTCAATTACATCACCAGTTGAGGCATTTAGTGTATCCATCGAATCATAGTCAATTCTTGCTACTCCTCTACCGACATCCCGTGTATATGCTTCTAGAACTTTAAGAGAAAGAGCATTTTGACTCATATAGAAAAGCCCCTTGCCTAATTTTTATACCTTTGTGGTAATTTTCATAAATAACACGAGTACAATCACAAGCTTAAAATCCTTAGTGAGCAGAAAACCATCTACTTGGGTAAAAGACCATTAGTAAGACGACGTGGCCGTGGAGGATTCCAGTTTAGATCAACTTCTACTGGTAAAGTAGGAAGTGAGGCAAAATACCCACGTTTTTCACTATCTGAACAACATGATGGCTTAATTATTGACTTGGTTCATGAACGCGGTAGAGAAGCACCACTTGCAAAAGTAAGATTTGAAGACGGTTCTGTCTCATTTGTGCCCGCAGTTCTTGGAACTAAAGTAGGTTCTACTTTACAATTTGGATTAAAATCAAAAATTGAAAAAGGTAATGTTATTAGTGTTCAAAACATTCCTGATGGAACAATTATTTGTAATGTAGAAAAGCATTTTGGTGACGGTGGTGCAATAGTAAAGTCTGCTGGAACAAATGCAACTGTCTTCTCACATGGTGATGATGGTGTCACAATTAAACTTCCATCTGGAAAATTTACTACATTAAATCCAAAAAATCGTGCAATGATTGGTACTCTTGCAGGTGGTGGTGTTAGTGAAAGACCATACATGAGTGCAGGAAACAAGTGGAGAAACTTTAGAGCTAAAGGCAAGAAATTCCCAATTGTTAGAGGTGTTGCACAAGCAGCATATGTTCATCCTCATGGTGGTGGAAGACATCAACATGTTGGACAAAGCTCTACAGTTTCTAGAGATGCACCACCAGGTGCTAAAGTTGGAAGCATTGCTGCCAGAAAGACTGGAAGAGCTAGAATTAAAGAAAGAAAGTAATTTCCATTCTTTCCTAAACTTGATTAATACCAAAATGTAATAATTTTTTAATGTCAAAACAAAGAACTCGAATCTTTGTTTCTGGTAAAGTTCAAGGAGTTTTCTTTCGTCAGGCTCTTAAAGTAATGGCTAAAAAAAATGATGTTTTTGGGTGGGTAAAAAATCTCAAAGATGGACGAGTTGAAGCCATCTTAGAGGGAGAAAATGAGAAAGTCAGTAGACTGATTGAGTGGTCTCACGGAGGACCAGCTAATGCTCGAGTAGAGGATGTTAAAATTATTAATGAAAAATTTACAGGCGAATTCACAAAATTTGATGTTTTGTATTAATGGATTTCTTCAAAAGCATTTTTTATTATATCACTAATTTCTAAAATTTGTTGATTATTTTTTATTTGAACTATTTCTGGTGGATGCATATGATTTTTTTGAATTTTGATAATAACGCCTTCTCTTTCTGGTTCAATATCTGCAAACCATCTGAATGTCATTGATTTTCCAAAAACAATCCTGTGCATTCTGACATCTTCTACTACATTATCTCCTAAAGAAAGGCAGTATGTTCTGACCGAATCAAAAAGCGGTAGAGTGGAACTAGGAATTTGTTTCTTAAAATCATCATAAGTTCGCTTATTTCCAAAAGAAATAAGACTTCCCATACATCTGAAAATCTTTTTTCAATTATAAAGGTAGTAGATCTGTTGGTCCCAGTCTAAACGGATAACCCCATTTCAAGGTATACAAGATCCGCCACGTAGACGAGGAAGCGTGGATGTCCCACCTTAGGATTGCTCCCTCCCGGACCTCATCCCTTTCGATGGCTCGGTCTTAGAAGTTATCCCTTCGGATAATTCTAGTCCTGCAACCACCCGCCTCGGCGTGATTTCATTTCCGCACACCAAGCGGGAATTACCAATCTAGAGATTTACCCAACAGTTACTGATCTCTGCATATAGCCGGTTTCAGAATAGGGCACGGCTGGCACCCTAATCCTACCTACTACCACCTTCTCTACAAAAGTATATTATATTTGCATTAGGTTTGATTTTCTTTTAATTTTAAAACTACACTACAGACAGAACAGATCTTACCCGTACACTCATTCCCACATTTTTCGCAAAGTATCTTTTGCTTATAGTTTGAAGCTTTTACAATATGTGAAACCTTAACAACAGATTGATACAAATTATTTTTAATTCCACTATGTTTACCCTCCAAAGAATTAAGAAATTCTCTAATCTCAGTTCTTATTCCCTCATTCATATGCGGACAAGGTTCTGATTGAAATGGAATACTATTTGTAAAAGCATAAAACACAATTTCAGATTCATAGATTTCACAAAATGGTTTTATTTTTCTCAATGAATTACCAGAATTTTCAGGATCCATCCAACCAATTTTATTTGCATCTCCTGATAACATATTGATTACAAATGTTTGTAATGTATCATCAAGATTGTGTCCTGTTGCAATGACGTCTGCACCAATATCTTTTGCCGCATAATCAATTGCTCGCCTTCTTAAGGTTCCACAAATTGAACAGGAAGAAGTTTTTTCATTTTCCCGTAATTCCAATGCATTATCTAAAGTTAGATCAAATAATTCCTTGTAAGAATATGTTTTATGCTCTACATTTAATTCAGAGCAAAACTTTTCAACTATTTCAAGAGCCTCATTTCTATAACCAGGGATTCCCTCATCAATAGTAATAGCTATGATTCTAAAATTATGTGTAGCCGCCATCTCATTAATTATTTTGAGTAATGCAAGCGAATCTTTACCACCAGATACTGCAACAGCAACCGTTTCATTATTTTGAATCATTTTATATTTTGAAATTGTTTTTGCCGTTTTCCTCAGAATTGAATTTGAGAAACATTCAGAACATAATTTTTCTCCAGAATATTTACGTGTGTAAACTGCTTGATTTTTACATCTATTGCAAATCATATAACTGTGATTGACTTTTTCATTAATGATTCTTTAGGTATTTTCTATATTGTAAACCAGCCTGATTTTATATATGACAATGCAATATTCAAACCAAACAAGGCAAATGTGAATGCATAGATTCCCCACATAATCCCATTAACTGAATTATCTGAAATTCTTTTATCAATTATTGTATGAATAAATTTTCCACCATCTAGAATCGGTAGAGGAAGCATATTGATTATTCCTATAAAAAATGAAATCATCCATAACCATAACAAGAACATTGAGATTTGTGGATTATTCCATTCAATAAAATTAAGAACAGGTTTGTAGGCAAATGAGTTATCCCTCATTATTCCAATTAATCCTCTTTCAGGATCATCATCTGACGCGATAATCTCTACAGTAAAATCTAATGGTTGTCCATCTCTAAGAATTGATACATTTGCTGTTTCCCCCGGATTAAGAGCAGGAAAATCTATCGGGCTATAAATTTGAACATCATTAATAGAGGTAATAATGTCATTTGGAAGCAATCCAGCTTTCTCCGCACCAGAATTTTCAATTATTGATAAAATCAAAACACCATCTGGTAAATCATAAAATGTACTTAGCAATGGTTCTGGTAGAATCATTGCAAAAAATGGGTTTGTTAATAGAAGGGCGCCTAATACAAATGCAAAAATAACGTTTGATGTAGCACCTGCACCAATCACTCTTAATTTTGAAATTTTTCTTGCTTTATTAAATTCCTCTTCGTCAGGTTCAACAAATCCTGCAAACATTGCAATAAATATTGCAAATCCACCAGTTTTGATCTTTATTTTTTCAAGTGTAGCAACAATTCCATGAGCCCCCTCATGAATTATTAGAACTATTGGTATGGATAACAAAAAATTCAAAATTGAAGATGATGATGTTAAGGTTATTCCAGGAATCAATACAGTCAATTCTGAAAATTCTGAAGGTTCCACAAAAAACTTTGAAACATTTGATAACAAAAACCAAAAAGCAAATCCCATCATAATAAAACCGGCAATAACACTAACATCTGCAAAAACTCTAATTCCTCGCCGTGTTCTTCCTAAGATTTTTGTAAGAACAGATTGTACATGTTGATTTTTGTATACTAGACTATAGCTTTTTAATTCAAAACCATATCTTTCTAACTTAAGAGCCTTAGCAGTTCCTAAAATTGCAACCCAAGCAATTAAGACATAGATAATAGAATTTTCAGTAATAAAATCGAGTTCCAAACTAATTGTTAATTTTTTAAACTACGTACATTTATCGGTTACTATGAAACCGACAATTATTATCTCAACATATCCTGATAAGCAATCAATTGTCTCTATTGCAAATGAACTTGTAAAGAAAAAATTTGCAGCTTGTGTAAACATTACAAAAATCTCTTCAATTTATTTTTGGAAAGGAAAAATCGAAAATACTTCAGAATTTCTTGCTATTTTCAAAACTACTTACAAAAACAAAAAAATTATAGTACAAAAAATCAAGGAAACTCATCCATATCAAATTCCTGAAATCATTGAAATTGAAGTATCATCAATAAACAAACCCTATCTAAAGTGGCTAGTGGATTCTACACTTTAAGATTCAATAGCATATCGTAACAAAGAAATCATTCCTCCAAGACCTGTGACTCTGAGACCTATGTCTGTAGAGGAATCCACACTATACGTCTTAACTCCTTTACTTTCAGCATCATTCAAAAATTCGATAACTTTGACTTCATTATTTGTTTGGATAGAATTGTCTGAGAAAACAACTGATTCTATGGCGCCAAGTTCATTTGCCCTTAGGGTTTCATCAAAACCCATTGTAAACTTTCTACTCTTTTGATTTGCCCTAATCATCACTTCATCAATTATTGAGGAAACTTTGGCTAATTTACTCTCTGACATTATCTCTTTCATGGTTTGTGATTTTGTGAATGTGTATATGCCATCTTCTCCTCCAGAATCAATACCTTCCACAGATTCAATTTTGAATTTTTTTAAAGTAGGTAATTTTTGTAGAAAATTTACAAATCTCTTTTTTGTTTCTCCAGGACCAAAAATAATTATTGAATCTGTCTTCTTAATAATAGATGATATTGCTTGTTGCACTTGCTCAAAGAATTTTTCTATGTTGAAATTTGTCTTGTAACGTTTTCCTCCTGAACCTGAATATATATTTGGAAGGAATTCCAGATGAGTTCCCTTTAATCTTGCAATTCCACAATCTGTTTTATCTATTGCAACTAAAATAAATCCTATTTGTTTATTGTTTGAACTAATCAAATTTTTTTCTATTGTCAACCATTTTTTCTTTGAAATTGTAATCCCATCATTTATTTTGAGAATAAATGAATGGTGTGATCCATGAGGAACTGCTTCATTACTTGATTCTAAAATTGTACCGCCAATTCTCAATCTATCTAAAACATTATCAAGTGAAATTTTTTCTACGTTGAGTGCAACACGAATTCTGATTCTTTCTCCTCTATCTGGTCTTGCATATTCCTTTTCTTGCTTGATTACTCTGGTAGTATCTCCAATTACTTTGTCTCCTTCTCTAATCACCCTGCGTAAATTCAAAAGATCATCTGAATCCTCTGGCATAACCGAAATAGAATTATCATCAATTATTTTTGTAATCATGATAAATAGTTTAATTTACAAAAAGAAAAGAGTTTAACTTGTAACTTCACTAGTCTTTGTCTCTTCAGATTTTTTTTTTAAATAATTTTCAACCCAATCTAAGGTTAAAACTCCTGATTCTGCAAGATTTGTTAATGAATTTGCAGATGCTTCACCTGAAACTTTTCCATGATTTCTTTTTATCTGACGCCATCTTAGTGACGTATTTCCACTTTTTGAATTATATATGATTCCTAAAACATCTCTAGCATTGACAAATGTAATGTCACGAATTTTTTTCAGAGTTACCTTATCAGCTGCTTCAACATAAACTGAACCTGAACTCTCTTCCCTTTCAGCAAATACCTCAAAATCATCTAAATAACTTCTTGGGGCATATGATTTACATGTACTATAAATGATGAATCTCCTAAAACTTTCTAGTGATGCTGGCGTATCAATTGTTACCATTTTGAATAAATCAGCAATTTGCCATTTATCAAGCTTCTTGAAAGACTCAATTAGTATTTACCTTAAAAATGCCTTGTGGGCTATGATGACCCTATCCCTTTGAATGATGATGAGGATCTTGAGTTCTGAGCCTGCTCAGAATTTTTATTCCCTGTGTTCTGATTTAATTTTATGAAAATTTTGACAGAATATCTTACATTTAATGTAGAAACTAGATATGCTTTTGTAAATATTACTCCTAATATTAGAAAATTAGTTACAAAAAGCAAAGTGCAAGAAGGACTTTGTCTTGTTAATGCTATGCACATAACTGCAAGTGTTTTCATAAATGACAATGAAAGTGGATTACATAATGACTTTGAAAAATGGCTTGAATCTCTTGCACCTCATGAACCAATTGATCAATACAATCATAACAAAACTGGTGAAGATAATGCCGCTGCCCATCTCAAACGTCAAATAATGGGTAGGGAAGTTGTTGTTGCAATAACTAATGGAGAATTAGATTTTGGTCCTTGGGAACAAATTTTCTATGGAGAATTTGATGGTAGAAAACCAAAAAGAGTTTTAGTAAAAATTATTGGCAAATAATTATCCGAAGTCTACATCACGCTTTTGGCTTTGTGATTCATTCTTCCTAGCAGATGCCCTAAATTCTTCATCATGATTTTGGGGTCCATGCCCACATTTTACACATGCAACTTTATAACCATTCTCATCTTTTTGATGTGTTTTACAACCACAGAAACATGCCATATTTTTTCTGACTTGATAGATGATATATCTCTTAGTATGAAAAATAATTTTAAATTTAGGATGATTTGCAGCACTCGCCGAATGGAATTTCATGATCATGTGGACATTTTCTTGGATGCTTTAACATAGTACAAAGCGCATCTGTAAATTGTTTGTTCATATGATGTTCAATTCCACAAACCATTTCTTCATCAATTTCAACTTTAAGTGCACTATCCATCAAAACTTCAAGCAATCTACTATTTCTCATCATACTGGAACCAATTCTTTCACCATCTTCAGTAAGTGTAACACCTGCCTTGTTATAGTTTACAAGATTCTGACCATTTAATTTTTTGAGCATTTGGACGACGCTTGGTTGTCTAACGTTTAGCATTTTTGCAATTGTACTTATTTTGACATCTTCCCCTCTTTCTTTAATATGCCAAATTGCTTTAAGATACATTTCTACATGTTCAGCTTCTGCAGTCCCTACAAAAAGAGTTTCTTCATTATCGTCGTTTAATGCTTCCACATTACACCTTCTTTGAGTCTTTTAATAAATATTCAAAGTATTGCCGTGCAAATCCCGCTAATCCTGCGTGATCTGCCCAAATTGCAACCACATCAGAAGAATTCACTCCTCCCATTTCGGGTCCCAACAAAATTACTACATATCTTTTATCTGAAATAATTCCTCCACCAAATAATCCTTTTTTGATTTTCACATCTGCAACTCTTGAAATTGCCTTGACTGATTCTTTAGCCATTTTATCTGATGTAAGTATTGTTATGTCTACCCCTTTATCATGAAGTGAACGTAGTTTTGGTAATGCCTGCTTTACTAGTTCTTCTCCTACATCAGGCAAAGCGATCATCACCTCGTTTCTACAGGATTCCACCATCTCCAAAATTTTTGCTGCAATGTTTATAGATCCAGATAAAACCCAAATGTCTGGCCTCTCACTTGTTCCACTTTTTTCATATAATGGAACCAATTCATTTAGAATAATACTTTGATTTTGGGAAAAATCTTGTTCCATTTTCTGTTTTGTTGTTTCTAATCCTGTCGAAGGTGATTTTGCAAAATATTTTGTTGGTCTTGAATCATCTGAACCAATCCAACCCTTTTCTTCCAGTGTTCCTAATACTTCATAAATTTTTGAATAAGGTACACCTGACTTTTGACTAAGATCTGATGCTGTTAATTCTCCAGTTTTTAATAATGATGAAAATGTTCTGATCTCATAACTTGTAAGACCGATTTTTTCTAGAGCTTTTCTAGTCTTATCAGATATACTCATGCGATCTAATCGATCAGTTTTGATATTTAAATCAGATATGCCTATATACTAAATTCCACACGGGGCCAAGTATGAAATGCATTATATACTATTTCTGAAAAATGCCCAATGTAGAATGGCACTAATTCAAATTTCAAATCAGTCAACCAAAAGTCTAGGAAAGAAATCTACTATTAGATTCACTCAAAGCATTTGTCCAGATTGTAATATGATTCTGGATGCTGAGGTATTTGAAAGAGATAACAAAGTCTACATGTCAAAAATTTGTCCTACTCATGGAGAATGTGAAGAGCTCTATTTTGGTTCCTACGATATGTACAAGAAATTTAGTACATACTGGGTAGATGGAAAAGGTGCACATGCTCCAAACGTAATGATTGATAAATGTTCATGTCCAAATAATTGTGGATTATGTTCAAACCACTTATCTCATAGTGGACTTGCAAACATGATTGTTACTAATAGATGTGACTTGACATGTTGGTATTGCTTCTTTTATGTAAAGAAGGGTCTTGAAGGTGCTTACATGTACGAGCCAGATCATACTCAGGTCAGAGCAATGATGAAAACCCTAAAGGCTGAAAGACCCATTCCTGGAAACTCTATGCAAATTACTGGTGGTGAACCAATGCTTAGAGAAGATATTACTGATGTTATCAAAATTATGAAAGAAGAAGGTGTTGATCATATACAAATGAATACAAATGGTATCAGACATGCAATGGATCCAGAAGCAGCAAGAGAAGTAAGACTTGCTGGATGTAACAACTTGTATCTTAGTTTTGATGGTGTAACTGCAAGAACAAACCCAAAGAACCACTGGGAAATTCCTTATGCACTTGATAGTTGCAGAAAGACAGGTACTACTGTTGTATTTGTTCCAACTGTCATAAAGTCCATTAATGATCATGAATTAGGTGGAATTATCCGATATGCTCAAAAGAACATGGATGTAGTTCATGCTGTAAACTTTCAACCCGTGTCCTTAACTGGCAGAATGGGTAAATCCGAACGCGAAAAATATCGAATTACAGTTCCTGATTGTATCCAAAGAATTGAAGAGCAAACAAATGGTGAGGTAACTGTTGATGATTGGTTCCCGGTACCAAGCTGTATGCCACTAACAAATGTAATTGAAGCATTCTCAAGTAAACCAAAGTATGAATTATCAATTCATTTTGCTTGTGGTGCAGGAACATACATCTTTGAAGATGAAGAAACAAAGAAGTTTGTTCCATTAACAAAATTCTGTGATATTCAAGGAATGTTAGAACTATTTGAAGATAAAGCTGAAGAGATTCGTTCTGGTAAAAACAAGTATTTTACAATGCTTGAAGTTGTAAGAAAACTCAAGGGTTTTGTTGATTCCAAGAAACAACCTGCAGGATTAGATTTAGCAAAGATGTTTGGTAACATTCTGATGAAAAGATCATTTGATGCAGTAGGTTCGTGGCATGTCAAAGGATTATTCCTTGGTATGATGCACTTTCAAGACAAATACAATGAAGACTTGGAAAGGTTACAAAGATGTGACATTCATTATCTTACACCCGACCTTAGGATAGTCCCATTTTGTGCATTTAATGTAATCCCAGAATGGTATAGAGACAGAATCCAAAAGAAATATTCTATTACCGTAGAGGAATGGGAGCAGAGAGAAGGTGTAAAACTAGAAGATGGTCTTTATCGAGGTCTTATGAGACGTGGAGCAGGTGACGAACTTGCTGCTGGTTGTGCAAAAAGCCAAATGTTTCACGATGCAGCACAAGCTGTAATGTAATAAGCATTTTTACATCTTAATCTATTTTCTAATCTACAAAAGTGTAATAAAGAATCTAGAAAACAAGAAACTGATTGCACTTGAATTCTAACCTAGTCAAAATTTCCAATTTTGACTTCAAGTTACACCATTTACTTGTAATTGGAATTTTGATAATTGCTTTTTCAATTTCATTTATGATTCGCTCTCAAGGAGCTGAATATGGATTTGAATTAAATGAGTTTGATCCTTTTTTTAATTTCAGAGCAACTCAATATCTTCTTGAAAATGGATTATCTGAGTATTTGAGTTGGCATGATAATATGAGCTGGCATCCAAATGGAAGAAATGTTTCTGCAACTTCGCAAGTAATGCTTCACATAACAGCTGCATTAACCTATAATGTTTTTGGAGGAAATTCAAATTTTTATAATTTTACAATTTTGTTTCCAGTCATATTTGGTTCCCTGACAACAATTATTATTTTTGCACTAGTCCGAGTAATTGGTGGAACCACTGCAGGTCTTTTTGCTTCATTATTCTACTCAGTCTCGATTCCAATTGTAATTCGAGGTACACTTGGATGGTTCAAATCAGAGCCTTTGGGACTTTTTTATGGACTACTGGGATTGTATTTGTTTCTAAGTGGAATAAAATCTCCTAACAAGAAAATTACAATCTTAAAATTGGTTACAGGAGGAGTTATGTTGGGATTTGGACTATCTTCTTGGGGAGGAATTCAATTCTTTGTAATACCTATTGGAATTTTCATTCTTGCTCTTCCATTTATTAGAAAAGATCATTCCTTCTTAATTTGGGGTATTCCTTTGTTTGTAATGTCTTTTCTGCTAACTATTATTTTGTTTGAGAGGCCTGGAATAGAATTTGTACTTGGATTGGGAGGATTCTCACTAATTGTACCAACAGGATTTCTAGTAATTAACAGTCTGTTTCAAAAAACTAACAAAAATAAAAAACAAACAAGAAACGGATTAATTTTCTTATCTCTACTAATAGTAATTTGTTCTATTTTGATTATAGTAAATGCTGATTCTGAATTCTTACCTCTGCCCAATTACAGATACCTAAATGCCATTAACCCATTTCTTACTACGACAGATCCACTAGTTGATTCAATCTCTGAACATGCTACAACAACATTAGCACAATCATTTTTCTTTCATTCGGTATTGATGATATTTGCTGGCATTGGAATATGGATACTCCTAAACAAAAAATCAGAATATCTAAAAAATGATATGATAGGATTTGCATTGATTGTGGGATTAATAGGAGTATATGTGAGTTCAGCATTTGTACGTCTAGAAGTTTTTGCATCAATCTCAATTATTATTCTATCATCAATCGGTTTATCCCTACTTTCCAAAAAAATATTTCAAAAAAATCCTGAACTCAATCAAATTAGAAATACTACAAAAATTTCTTACATTATAATAATATCTGCTCTACTTTTTTCTCCCCTTGTTATACCTATAAATGGAAATTGGATTAACAGCGTAAAAACTCCTGCAACAATTCTGAATGGTGGTTCTACTTATTCAATAGTTACTGACGATTGGAGGGACTCTCTTCAATGGATAAAAGAAAATACCCCAGAAGACTCTGTGATTGCTGCTTGGTGGGATTATGGTTATTGGATCAGCACATTATCTGAGAGAATAACTTTGGCAGATAATGCAACAATAGATTCCAAAAGAATATCTGAAATTGCAAAAACATTTCTTAGTCCTCCTGATGAGGCTTGGCATGCATTACAAGAAATGGATGCTGATTATGTGCTTGTATTTATTGCAGGACAAAAGATTGATGTTTACTCAGAACAATCTCTTTACATTCTAAATGGTGGTGGAGATGAATCTAAAAAGCAGTGGTTTATGAGAATTGCAGAAGAACCTCTAGAACAACATCTTTATTCAGATGGAATAAGTGCAACTAAATATTTTTGGAATAATACCCTATTAGGCCAAATGTTTCCATTTACTATATTGGGATATGTTGATCTTCAAAATACGAATATACAATCTGAAATTTATAGACCTGGATTAACACCTCTATATGTAAAAGACATAAAGTATACATCTGATGGAAATGGGCCTTTGAAATTAGTTTATTCCTCCCCAGGATATGTAAATGAAAATACAGGTCCAATGATTGGCGTATTTGTTTATGAAGTAAATCAAGAATATTCACAAACATCAATGAAATTATTAAATTGATATTGATTTGAAAAACAAAGAAAAAAGAATCATTGTGATAATTCCTGCCAGAAATGAAAGTAAATTTTTAGGCCATACTTTAGATGCTTTAAAAAAACAAACTCTAATTCCATACAGAATAATTCTTGTCAATGATGGTTCTACAGATGATACATCTGATATAGCAAGAAAATTTAATGTTGAAGTTTTTGATATTGATGATAGAGGATTTAGGGCAACAGGACAACCCAGTTTAGCAAATGTGATAAACAAAGGACTAGAAAACATACAAGACAATGAATGCCAATACGTTATGATACTTGGGGCTGATCATATAATTCCCGTTGACTATATTTCAAAAATTGTTACAATCATGGAAAAAAATAATTTACTTGTTATAGCATCAGGTGTTATAAAGGGAGAATCACAAAGAGATACTTCACCTAGAGGCTCAGGAAGAATAATAAAATATGATTACTGGAAAAAATTAGGTTTACGATACCCCTCTTGGTATGGATTTGAAAGTTATATTGTTTACAAGGCTCTAGTTGATTCTTATCAAGTTAAAGTTGTTAGAGATGCCATTGGTTGGTCACAAAGACCAACTGGAAAAACAACTAACTACAAAAGTTATGGTAAGGCAATGAGAGCGTTAGGTTATCATCCTCTTTATCTATTAGGTAGAATTATTTTAACACTAAAACATAATCCAAAAGGAGCATTTAAAATGATATTGGGCTATTCTGATTTATCAATAAAAAAATATGATATTGCTTCAGATGTAAATAAACTACAATTTATTGAAATAAAAAGAAAAATAATTTCAAAATTTAGATTTAAACTTGGTTAGCTTGATAACATAAATCTTTCTTGTAAACTATTCAACTATGAAAATCATGGTCTGACTTCTTCTCAATTTTAATTAAAAATTCTCTAAACTTTCGAATTTCATCTTTTGAGGCTTTTCCTTCAATAATATCTATCATCATTCTAAAGTTTCTTGCCATAAATGGATTGTTTAAAAGTGCTTGCTCATTTTCAATTTTTATCTGAGTTTTTCTATGCCAAGCTCCTATTAAAATTGAAAATGGAAAATAAACAGCTACAAATATTACTATAAACATCCACAATTCAGAAAAAACGTCATTTAAAAATTCATTACGCTCTATTAACAATCTGTGAAAAATCAATATGAAATTTGAAAATGATAATAAAAATATCAGATATACACTATGACCTAGTCTAAAGTCAAACCAACGTCTTCTAAACCAATCTGAATCCATTTACTTTACATACCCTCTTTCTAATGATCAGCATTAAATTTTGCTTTTCAATAACTATGCTATTTGAGAAAAAGTAAGATTACTTTTAATTATAGTTTAAAGTTTCATTTTAAATGGAAAATATTGACATGCAAATCAATTCGTCATTGAGAACTGTAGAATGGAGAGATAACAAAGTAATAATGATTGATCAGACTAAGTTACCTAATGAACTCGTTTTTGTTGAATATGACGATTTTAATCAAATCGCAAATGCAATTAGAACACTTGTGGTAAGAGGTGCTCCTGCAATAGGTGTTTCAGGAGCATTTGGACTAGCTTTATCTGCTTTACAAAGCAAAGCAATTACAAAAGATGAATTAATTTTAGATCTAGAAAAAGCCAGAAAAATTCTTTTTAAGACAAGACCTACCGCAGTTAATTTATCATGGGGACTAGAAAAAATTATGAAAATAGCAAACTCTGGAACCACAGTTGATGAAATTAGAGAATCAGTGATTAATGAAGCAAAAAGAATGGCTGACAATGATATTGAAATAAATAAAAAAATGGGAAAAAATGGTTCCAAATTATTTGATAATAACGATACAATTATGACTCATTGTAATGCAGGTGCATTAGCAACAGTTGCTTATGGAACTGCTTTGGGCGTAATTAGAGCAACTAAAGAAAGTGGAAAAAATGTCAAAGTTATTGCAACTGAAACAAGACCTGTACAACAGGGCTCTAGATTGACTGCATTTGAACTTAAACACGATGGATTTGATGTTAGTCTGATTCCAGATACGGCAGTGGGATATTCAATGGCAAATCATTTAGTTGATAAAGTAATTGTAGGAGCTGATAGAATTGTTAAAACTGGACATGTGTTTAATAAAATTGGAACCTATCAAGTAGCAACCATGGCAAAGCAGCATGGAATCCCATTTTATGTTGCCGCTCCACTATCTACATTCGATATGAAAAGCAAAGCAGAAGATGTAATTATTGAGATGAGAAAAGGAACAGAAGTCACAAGAATTGGTGATAAAAAAACTGCCCCTGATGATATCAATGTGATAAATCCTGCATTTGATATGACTCCTCCTGAATTAATTTCTGGAATAATTACTGAAAAGGGGGTAGCCATGCCTCCATTTGAGGAATCTATCAAAAAATTATTTGAAGCTAATTAATAGAAAGTTTTTATTGTTTTTCAGACTGCCCTAAACAGTATGAGTACAGTTACAGCACAAGCAATTGAAGACTCTTTAAAACAATGTATGGATCCTGAAGTGCCACTAAATATTGTTGAGATGGGTTTGATTTACGGAATTGATGTTGCAGATAACAATGATGTTAATATTAAAATGACCATGACTACTCAAGGTTGTCCATTACATGAAACTTTGGTTCATGATGCAACAAGATATGTAAAAAAAGTTCCAGGAGTAAATAATGTCAAAATAGATATCGTATGGGAACCACCATGGTCAATGGACAAGATGTCTGAGGAAGCAAAAATCAAAATCAAGAATATGGGATCTGGAATGAGTACTCCTGCACCAATTAATTATGAAACTGCATTACCACAGGGTGTTGGTAAACTAGTTCAACAAGATGATGGTTCTATGGTTTTGGCAAACGAACATGACCAAGGATTTATGGTAAACCAAGCTATTGTGGATTTTTGGAAGTCTTGTAATGGACAACGTAAAGTCACAGAGTTAGTAGAAATGTTTGCACAACAAACTGGTCTCCAAAGAAATCAAGTAGAAAAAGAAGTCATACAATTATTACAACAGTTACGTGATGGTGGTTTGATTATAATTCCAGATCGTCCTGATACGCCAAATATGGATTTAAAAAAATAAACTTAAAACACATAATTTGAATTTGCACCATCAAAGTTTATTGTAACACCTGACAAATACTTTATTTTATTTTCCACAATCCCTTTTACAAAATTCCCAATCTCTTCTGGTTCCCCAAGTCTTTTCATTGGAAGGGATTTTTCATAATCATCTACATTTTCTATTAATTCTTTAGTTCTATCTGTATTGATAGGTCCTGGTGCAATATTGATACAGCTAATGTTTTGTTTAGCATAATCTTTACTTAAAATCTTTAACACTTCACTAAATGCTGCCCGATATGCCGATGATATGATCAATTTTGGATTAGGTTCTTTGATTACATTTGAACTAATAAGAAATATGTATCCACCTTCATTAATTTTCATATTTTGTAAAATCTGGCAAAACCCTAAAAATAATTGATTATGATACTTTCTCCAATCATCTTCTGTAATATCTAAAAATTTTTTTGCTTGAGGTCCACCTGTATTGAGAATCAAAATATCTGTTTGATTATTAGATACAAGGAATTTTTTTACACTGTCTAGATCCGATGTATCTATATTATTTCTTGATGCTGCAAAGACCTCACATCCAATTGACTTGAGTGATTCTGAAATTGCTTTTCCAATTCCCCTTGAGCCTCCCAGAACAATTGCTTTATACATATAATGTTGAAATAGATTTGCAATTAAATTTCTTTAATTTCTGTAATAGTTCCTTGTACAGAATCCATCTTTATGATAGCCTTTTTATCATCCCAACCCAAAGCAACATACCAATCTCCTGCATCATCATGATATTTTGTTTCCAACGTCTGAATATTTTCTATCTTGATATCATATTTTTTTGCGATGCCTGATATAGCAAGTGAAATGGCATCTCTTTTTCCCCCCAATCTCCTTTTCATTAGGCCTATACCGGGACTCATACTTTTTGTAATGAATTTACTCTAATATAGTTAATTGATAATATTATCCTCAAAGTCATATTTTGTAATTAATATATTTACAATTCAAATACCTCGCTCATAAAGACTAGACAAAATGAAACTAATTCAGAGATTTTCTAATTCTACATTTGCAAAAACCTCTACTCTTGTATCAGTTATTTCAGTCCTAGCAGTAATGGGACCCGTAATTACAGTCTCTAGTGGATTTTGGGATGCAATATCACATCTTCTAAAGGAACCTGAATATTTTTGGACAATACAACACATTACAGTTTATTTTGGAGTTTCATTGATCTCATCTGCTGCAATTTTGGGAATTATTCTTTTAATCAGAAAATCTATCAACCATTCACTAAAAACAGGGATTAAACTTGTAATTATTGGTGCTGGGGTTCAAATAATTTCAGGATTTGGTGATTCCTTATCTCATGAAGTCTATGGGATTGATGGATTAATTTCTTGGTCACACCAACCACTTGAAGCAGGTCTGATTTTGGCTTCTTTAGGTGGATTTTTAATATTAAAAAATAGAGAGCACACAAAACTCAAAGTATTACTTCCATTCTCAATAATCTCTTTGATCTTTTTTACAATTTGGCTTGGATTCAATTTTGTATTAATTTTTGGTCACACAATTCAATGTATACCTATCTATGAGATATTCTCATCAGGTTGTGCAATCCTATAGTTTTTTAATTTCATATATGAAGAAATTATTATTATTATTACTCCTACAAGTAAAATAATTCCAGCAGGAATCATATTTTGTGAATTTGTATTTCCAAATTCAAATTGAAGATTAATTGGATTTTCAGAAATGTTTGTAATCTTTGCTGAATATTTATCGCTTTTATCAAAGTCAAAATATTCTACTGACATTTTTGTTTGAACACTTTGCTCAGAAATAATATTACCATTATGATCTAAAATCTGGACAAACATCTTCTCTCCTGCAAATTCAGGCATGAAAACTTTGTAATAACCTATATCTTTTCCTACAAAATCTAACTTTATGCTATGAGAATTTAATGATTCCAACAGAAATTCTTCTGTAGTTCTATTTCCTTCAAAGAATACAATGGAAATCCAAATTATTCCTGAAATACCAAGTATAATTCCTATCTTGAAAAGTGATAAACTCAATTCAACTACTCTACAAATTATTCACATAATAAGATAATCTGAGGGCTCGGAGGGCTTCGATCCCTCGACCTGGCGGTTCGAAGCCGCCTGCACTATCCAGACTGTGCTACGAGTCCAAACAAGTAAGCATTTAACAGGCCTAAATATCTGTCTAGATGCTTTGAAAGTATCAAAAAAAGTTGTAGGTGTCGAATATGCAATTAGAGATATTGTTTTAGCTGCAAGAAAAGTTCAACAAAAAGGAATGAAAGTTGATTATCTTAACATTGGTGATCCTGTGCAGTTTGGTTTTCAACCTCCAAATAATGTAAAACAAGCTTTGATTGATGCAATTAACAAAGGCGAAAACTACTATTCAACTTCAGAAGGTCTTGAAGAACTTCGAGATGAAATAGCAAAAAAAGAAAATACAAAGGGACTATCAATTGAGGCTGACGATATTCTAGTTACAAATGGAGTTTCTGAAGGACTAGAAATGGTAATATCATCAATTGTAGACGAAGGAGATGAGGTACTGCTACCTGGTCCTTACTATCCTCCATATGCTTCCTATGTTAAATTACATGGAGGAATTCCTATAGAGTTTGCAGTAGATCTGGAAAATTCTACACCTGACATTGAAGATATTAGAAAAAAGATTTCATCAAAAACTGTTGCAATTTGTCTAATTAGCCCAAATAATCCTACAGGAGTTGTATTTAATGAAAATTCTCTTAGGGAACTAGTAAACATTGCAAATCAGAACAATCTCTACATAATTTGCGATGAAATTTATGATCAAATTATCTTTGATGAGAAATTTGTAGGAATTGGCAAAGTTGCAGACGATTCTCCAGTTATAGTACTAAACGGTTTTTCCAAGGTCCACTTAATGTCTGGATGGAGAATAGGCTATATTGCATTTAACCACTCATCAAAATTGGATGAATTACGTGAAAATCTCCCAAAGCTAGCAAGAGTAAGAATTGCAACAAATCTTCCAGTACAGTATGCTGCACTTGAATCACTACGAGGCCCACAAGACTATATTACAAAATTTGTCTCCGAAATAAAAAAAAGAAGAGACTTGGTTGTAAAACGACTAAATGAAATACCTGGATTGTCTTGTCCAAATCCTAAAGGTGCATTTTATGCATTTCCAAAAATTGAGAATAATAGATTTGGAAGTGACAAGGAATTTGTTACAAAACTCTTAGAATCAAAAGGAGTGTTGACTGTTCATGGTTCGGGATTTGGAAAACAATATGGAAGCGATCATTTTAGGTTAGTATATCTTCCAAGTCTTGAGACTTTGGATTCAGCAATGACTAAGATTGAAGAGTTTGTAAATCAATAAAGCCATCTTGACCATTTTTCTGGAATAATTTCAATAATACAGTCAGTATCGTTAAGTAATTCTTTTGCAGATATATTCTTCATAGTGTTAAAATATTTTAAAAGAATTTTTTTTGCAATTTGTTTTACTTTGGACTTTTCTAAAATAAGATTTGCATTACCCTGTCCCATCATACCCTGAATATCTGGTGATTTTATTCCTACATCAACACAAAAACTGACGCGTCTATTCTTTTTTACATTTTTTACTTTTTGTGTTCTAGTGTTTGTACCAATGTATATTTTTTTTAAATTGTACAGATACCAGACAGGTACAATATGTGGCGTCTTGTTTCTACCTATTGTTGCAAGTCGTAAAACTTTTTGAGATTTTAGAAATTTATCTTGGTTGTTCATGTTTTTTAAATCCCAAAACTATCATAAAAACACCAAATCCTATCATTACAGCTGAAACCTTTTCATTTGTTATTTCAGAATTTAATAAAAAATCCGTCATAAATTCTGGCCCCCAAATCAGCAATTGTCTTGCAAGAACAATACCCGCCATGATTAAAAATAGAGCACCAATTGCAGTATACCAGTTTCTGCCACGTCTATAGTACTCGTGACTCATAACATTACAAAATAATACTTAGATAATTTTGATTCCAGGGTTTTTTATTTTATTTCTAATCATTGCATTTAGTAGTAAAGGAGTTGCAATTTCAGCCATATATGATAATTCTCCAGGTCCTAGGTAGATTGGTCTTAAACCTTTAATTTCATTTATCAATCCATTTACAACTTCTACCGATTTCTTTCCATCTCCGCATACAAATATGTCATAATCTAACTCCAACGTAGGATTCACAAGCTTCTTTTCAGAGATTACATGAAATGCAGAAACCAAATTTGATTTGTTTTTGATATACTTTGAAACAAGTTGGTATGAGAACGGTTTGTTTTCTTTGATTGGAATAAATTCAAAACCAACATCAGTTTTTGTCATTGGAACAATTGGTGATATTACAATACAACTATCTTTTATTTGTGGCAAAATCTCAGAACAAACTACATCAATGTTGTCATATGGAATTGATAAAATCAAAACATCACTATCTTTTGCAACTGAAACATTATCATTTCCAGATATGGTTCCCTTAATTTGTCCAAAAGCTTCTTTTGCAAGATTTGTGTATTCTTCAGCTGCAGTTAATGCTCTTGCTGCATCTCTAGAACCCACAACCACATCATGATTCTGAGACCATCGTAGGGCAAAACCTTTACCCATGCCACCTGTACCTCCAATAATTCCTACTTTCATGTTATTTAATCAGACAATGTTATTATTATCTCTATTTGACATGCGATTTAGTTGGGCTCAATAATTTTTCTAAGGCATGGACAAGCAAAAAATAACACTGAACGAATTCTTGCAGGAAGAACTCCAGGAATTCCATTGACTGAAAAAGGAATTGATCAGGCCAAAAAGGCTGCTGAATTTATAGAAAACATGAATATTTCTGCAATTTATTCCAGCCCCATTGAAAGAGCAAAACATACTGCAGAAATCGTTGGAACACACAACTCGATTGATGTTAAAATTGATGAGAGATTAATTGAGCTAGATATGGGAAAATTTACTGGTATGCAATATGATGAAATTTTTTCTAGTCATGGAAATGTCTTTATGAAATTCTACAACGGCGAGTTGGAAATTGCTCATAATGGTGTTGAGACTTATAGCGAAGTCAAAAAACGAGTTCTTGGAATTGTTGATCATGTACTTGATAATCATCCAGATGAAAATGTTTTATTAGTTACACACATGGATCCAATAAAGGCAATGTTATCAACCGTAGTTGATCTTACTCCTGAGAACCTCTTTGAGCTAATTATAGCAAATGCTTCTCTTAACATATTTCGTGAATACAAACGCAAATTTTTAGTATCAGGACTTAATGTAATGCATCCATCTAGATTCGATCAAGATTGGTAACTAATAATCTTGAAAACCCTTAAATAGAAATCAAAGGTCACGTCAATCACGCTAATGAAGAGTATAGTCGGTCTATTCTTAGTATTGGCAATTCTAGTAATCATTCCAGCAGCTGATTACGTTTTTGCTGCAGGTGCTGAACCAGGTGAATATCTTGATCGCAGAGTAGTAATTTGGAATTTATTTTATAGATTAATGGCTGTTGCATTTGTAGTGGGCACAGTAGTTTCTGGAACTATGATTTGGCAATGTTGGAGATTCAGGGAATCTCATCCAAAAGCTAAACCTACACCATATGAAAAAGAAGGAGTATGGTAGAAAGATGGGTGGACACTCTAATTGGCCTGAATGGATTTATGTTGGTATCGTAATTGCTTTAATGTTGTGGGTAGGTGCCGAAGCATGGAATGTTGAGAGATTAGTTGAACATGTTCCAGAAGGTGCCGAAGTAATCAAAGTAACAGGTCAACAATGGTTCTGGACGTTTGAGCATGAAGATGGAACCAAAGAAATAGGTGAATTACATGTTGAGAAAGGAAAGGCATACAAGTTTGAAATAACTGCAAAAGATGTTAATCACTCATTTAATATTCATGATTATGTTGTTTTAATGGATGCTATTCCAGGTAGAGTTAATACTGTATGGTTTGCACCAACTGATGTAGGCGAACACGACATTCAATGCAGAGAATATTGTGGATTAATTCATTATAACATGCGTGGAACATTATATGTGGAGGAACCATCATCATGATGATACAATATTTATCAGCAATTTCATGTGAGGAGATTATCTAATGGTTTTAGAACTACAAAAACCACGTCCAATATGGCAAATAATGTTTTCTACACATCATACTGATGTAGGTTTACTATATCTTATCACATCCATGTCTTTCTTGTTTATGGGCGGTGCACTAGCTCTTGCAATTAGAGCTGAATTATTCTTACCTGGAGCCCAAATAATTGGAGATGCTATGACATTTAACAGAATATTTACGGTTCATGGTACAACACTAATCTTCTTATTCATAATTCCATTTGCTTCTGCTGTTGGAAACTATTTTGTTCCAATTATGGTTAGATACAAAGATATGGCGTACCCAAAATTAAATGCAATTGCATTTTGGATGATTCCTCCTGCAGGTGCATTAATTTGGTTGGGATTTGCAGATTTTACTTGGTATGCCACACCACCATATTCTATCATAAGTGCACCTGGTCCTGCAGCAGATATGTGGATATTTGGATTAAAGATTCTTGGTATATCATCTGTCTTAGGTGCCATTAACTTTGTTGTCACCATTTTAAAATGTAAACATCCAGACATGTCAATAGGACAAGTTCCATTACTGGCTTGGTCATTTTTGTCGTCTTCTTTAATTATTTTGGTTGCAATTCCAACATTTGCAGCAGCACTTTTGATGTTACTTACTGATAGACTAGGTGTGACTGGATTCTTCAACCCTGCAATGGGTGGTGATCCAATTGCTTATGCACATTTGTTCTGGTTTACATTCCATCCAGAGGTGTATGTCTTAGTAATTCCAGCCATTGGAATGATGTATGAAATCATACCAAGATTTTCAAGAAGACCAATCTTTAGCTACAATTCTGGTGTTTTTGCATTTGTATTATTATCAATTGTAGGTTTCTCATCTTGGGCACACCACATGTATGCGACAGGAATGTCATTTACAGAAAAAACAGTTTTCATGGTAGGAACTTTGGCTGCAGTTCCTGCTTCTGCAATGCATGTCTTTAACTTTATTGCAACAATGTGGAATGGTAGAATTCGATTTGCTACACCAATGATGTGGGCTGTTGGAGGCATTGCATTATTCTTCTCAGCAGGAGCAGGTGGAGTTGCAAACGCTGCAATGCCATTAGATTTTACAACTCACGACACCTATTGGGTTGTAGGACACTTCCATCTCTTTGTAATGGGCACTATTGCGTTTGGTTCGATTGGATATTTCTACTACATGTTCCCATATGTTACTGGAAGAATGTATAATGAGACCATGGGCAAGGTTCATTTTGTTATGTCATTTATAGGAACAATTCTGGTATTCTTTACCCAGCATGTATTAGGTTTGTATGGAATGCCCAGAAGAATCTTTGACTATCCACCAATTCCAGAATGGATTGCAATGAACCAAATTGTCACGGTTGGAGCAATGATAATTGGTGTGTCCATGGCAATATTCTTAGGAAATATGATTTATAGTTCTGCCAAAGGAAAGCCAGTTGATGCACATGATCCATTTGAACTTGGAGGCAAATACTATTATCCGTTTGAACAAAAGAACCCACACCACTAGGAGAAAAATGAAATGAGTCAAAATAACGAAACAATCTACAGGACAACTTCTGCAAGAACCGGCAAGATGATGGCAATTATGTTAGGTATTTGCATCGTTGGTGGCGCAATTTTCTTTGGTATGTGGGATTACTGGATTTCAGAACCACCACCTGTTGTTGCTCAAATGAGTGGCGCAAAAGACACAGGTGCCCCTGCAGTTGCAACAGGTAAGACAATTACCTCAGATCTTGTATTCATAGAATCTTCTGATTTTAGGACATTAGCATTTAACGCATTACCAGGAGAACCTGATAACAATCCAACTATTAATGCAAATGTTGGTGACAAAATTATCTTTAACGTTGATAATGGCGGAAAGTCATTTCACTCATTTGGTGTAACTGCTGATGAGGAAGGATTCGCTGGAATATTTGCAGGAAGTGAAGTTGCAAGTGCATCAAACCCACTAAAGCCAGGTGAGAGTGGCTCATCTGAATTCATTCCATCAGCAGAAGGCACTTACTATTACATTTGTACTGTTCCTGGACACAGAGAGCAAGGAATGGTTGGTGAAATCATTGTCGGTGCAGCACAAGCAGGTGGTTCTGCACAAGCAGCAGCCCCAACAGGAGTTTCACATGACTTTGAGTTAAACTTTGTAGAATCATCTGATTTCAGAACTTTGGCATTTAACGCATTACCGGGAGAAGAGGGTTACAACCCTGAAATTCGTGTAAATTCTGGTGATTCTATAACAATATCTTCTGCTAATCTAGGTAAATCATTTCATGCATTTGGAGTAGTTGCAGATCCTGAAGACTTTACCAATATACTTTGGGATTCTGCAATCGCAGCACCATCAAATCCACTTAAACCAAATGAGA
>JAOTTW010000014.1 GCA_029864235.1 Candidatus Nitrosopumilus sp. | reverse complement strand
AGCTCCTATTCCGTTATCTATGTTGACAACTGATAATCCTAATGCACAACTTTGAAGCATTGATGCAAGAGCTCCTATTCCCTTTTCTCCATAACCATATCCGACTGATGTAGGCAATCCTATCACTGGAATGTCTACTAATGATGCTACCAAAGTTGCTAATGCTGCTTCCATTCCTGCAACAACAATAATACAATCTACCTCTTGTTTCACCATCTCTTTTAAAATAGGAAAAATTCTCTGAATTCCTGCAACTCCAACATCATAACTGACAATGCATTTACAATTCATTGCTTCACACATTAATCGTGCTTCTTCAGCAACACCAATATCTGATGTACCAGCTGTTAGAATTCCTACCTTGCCTCCTTGAAATTTAATTGGTTTTTTAAATAATATCACTGTTGATGATTTTTTTCCAGTCTTAACTTTTATTTTTGATTTTTTAACAAATGATAAAATCTTTTGATAGTCTTTCTTGTTAATTCTTGATATTACAATTAAATTTGTTTTTTCTATGGTTCTTTTAATGATTTTTCTGATTTCATCCAATTCTTTATTTTCGGCAAAAATTACTTCTGGAATCCCTCTCCTCTTTTCCCTGTTGATGTCGATTTTTGCAATGTTATCAATTTCTTCAATAGAATAAAGCGACAATAACTTCTTTGCATTTTTTGCTGAGATTTTTCCAGATTCAAGTGATTTTAGAATCTCATAAATGTTCATCAAAGTCTGAACTATGAATGAATAAAAAAATGCTTAGATCTCAATAGCTGAGATTGCATTTTTTACATTTTGTACTGCAGTATCAAAAACCTTTCTTTCTTCATCATTTAGGTCTAATTCTATAATCTTTTCAACTCCATTCTTTCCAATTACTGCGGGAACGCCAATCGTTACATCAGAATAATGATATTCTCCATCTAAGTAAGTTGCAACTGGAATCACTTGTTTTCTATCTCTTACTACTGATTCTATTATTGCAGAAATTGCATTTCCTGGAGCATGCACTGTGGCACCTTTCAATTCAATGACTTTGGCTGCCACTTGCTTGGTATTCTGAACTAATTCATCTAACTTTTCCTTTGATAGAAACGATGATAATGGGATTCCAGAAATTGAAGAAAATCTTGGCAAGGGTAGCATATTTTCTCCATGCTCTCCAATGACTAGTGCTCGTATGGAATCACGTGAATGCCCAGTTGCTTCATGAATAAATTGTCTGAATCTTGACAAATCAAGCATACCTCCCATTCCAAAAACTCTACTTTTATCAAAACCTGAAACTTTGTAGGTAATGTATGCCATTGGATCAAGAGGATTAGTTACTGGAATTATCATAGAGTCATTTGCATATTTTTTGATATTCTCTACTACGCTCTTTACAATTGATGCATTAATTTTCAAGAGATCCATCCTTGTCATTCCCGGTTTTCTACCTGAACCTGCAACAACAACTACAACGTTGGAACCTTTCATATCTGCAAAATCGTTTGAACCACTTACTTCAACATCTATTCCTTGCTCTGATAACATGTGATTGATATCCATGGCTTCACCTTGTGGGAGACCTTTTGCTACATCAAGTAACAAAATTTGATCATCTAATCTCTTTAATGCAGAAAATAATGCTGCATCCCCACCTACTTTTCCTGAACCTATTATTGTAATCATGTGATTCGCTCCAAATTTTGAATAATTAAATCTAATGCTATTCCTTCTTTTTTAGACAGAATTTATATGCATTTTTGATGATTTTCAAACTATGGTTGTTGTAATAGATCCACAAATAGCAGGAATTTCTGGGGACATGCTTCTTTGTTCTTTGGTGGATCTAGGCGCAAATAAAACAAAGATTATTGATGGAATAAAATCCTTAGAGAAATTTCTTCCAAATTCAGCAATTTCAAATATTAAATTTAAAAAACTAGAAAAACACGGAATAGAATCCACCGAATTAATCCTTGATATTAAAGAAGATGTCCACGAAAGAAAAGGCAGTGAGATCAAAAAAGCCATTATCTCTTCTACAAATGAACTTGGATTATCTGATAAAGCAAAAAATTTTGCAAAATCATGTATTGATACCTTGATGAATTCTGAATCAAAAATTCATGGCGTTCCTATCGAGTCTGTGCACTTTCATGAAGCCTCAAGTATTGACACATTAATCGATATAGTTGGCGTATCTATTGCAATAGATGATTTGGGGCTATTTGACGAACAAATAATCTGCATGCCAATTTCAGTTGGAAGTGGTTCTGTAACTTTTTCTCATGGAACAATGTCAAATCCTGCAAGTGCAGTTCTTGAAATTCTAAAAAACTCCGGATTATTGATTCAAGGCAATCAAATAAAAGATGAATTGACAACTCCTACAGGAGCCTGTATTCTGGTAAATCTTTCAAAATCTTCATCAGAATTTTATCCAGCAATGGAAATTAATTCAATTGGGTATGGTGCCGGAAAAAAAGATTTTGAGTCATTTTCTAACGTTTTAAAAATTGTACGTGGAACACAAAAAAATAATTTTGAGATGGATACTGTTAAAGTTTTAGAGACAAATATTGATGATGTTTCCGGAGAGATTTTGGGGAATTTAATTGAAAAAATTATGGATAAAGGAGCAAAAGATGTCTCTCTTTACGCCGGAATTACAAAAAAAGGAAGACCAACAAATCTGATTTCAATAATTTGTGATGATAAAACAATGCATGAAATTATTAATACTTTAATTTCTGAAACTGGAACACTTGGAATTAGAGTGTCAACCACTGAACGTTTTATTGTGCCTAGAGAAATTAAAGAAATTAAAATATCCCTGGAAGGAACCGTATTTTCAATTAACTACAAAGTTTCTTCCTTTGATGGAAAATCTGATTTTAAGATAGAATTTGATGACTTGAATCATGTATCCCAAATCTTAAACAAACCAATCAAGAAAGTAGAATCATTGATTAGAAAAGAAATTCAAAGTATGGATGAATGAGAATGTCAAAACTTGAGAGTCTGATTGATTGGTTTGATGATAAGAAAAAGATTATTGTTGCACTTTCAGGAGGTGTGGATAGTGCGTTGGTTGCATATGCTGCATTCCAGAAATTGGGAACCTCTGCTATAGCTGCTACTGCCGATTATAAGACATTATCAAAAGAAGAACTTGATTCTGCCAAACAAATTTGTTCAGAAATTGGAATTACCCAAATTCTATTGGATTATAATGAATTAGAAAACACGCAATTTACAAAGAATGATTCTAATCGTTGTTTTCATTGTAGATTGGAACTGGGTTCTCACTTACTAACTCTTGCAAATGAACATCAAATAGAAACTATTGTTGATGGTACAAATCTTGATGATTTAGGTGATTATAGACCTGGAATTACTGCTTTGAAAAAAAATGGAATAAGACATCCTTTGGTTGAAACAGGTTTTACTAAGAAAGAGATTAGATATACTGCCAAAGCAGTAGGTTTATCTGTATTTGATAAACCTTCTAATTCTTGCTTGGCATCTCGTATTCCTTGGGGTCAAAAAGTTACTGCGGAAAAATTGACTCGTATAGAATACGGTGAAACTATTATTAAACAGATTACAAAAATTCGACAAGTTCGTGTTAGGGATTTTAATGGTTCTGCCAAGATTGAAGTAGAAAAAAATAACATTCCTATTTTTAATAAAGCAATTATTGAAGAAATTTCAAACAAATTACATCTTATAGGATTTTCAGCAGTTGAGATTGATCAAGATGGATATAGGCCAGGAAAAATCAATGTGATTGTAGATTGATTTATCTTGATAATGCAGCTTCTACTCAAATTCATGAATCTGTTTTAGCCTCAATGCTACCATATCTAAAAGAGCAATATGGAAATCCTTCTTCAATTCACAGGTATGGCAGATTAGCTCATAAGGCTGTTGAAAAAGCTCGAAAACAAGTCGCTGATCTCATTAATGCAGAACCCTCTGAAATTATATTTACTTCTGGAGGTACTGAATCCAACAATACTGCATTACATGGCATTGCATTAAAGACACCCAGATCTCAAATCATTATATCATCTATTGAACATGATGCAATCTTAGAGCCATGCAAAAAACTAGAAAAATCTGGATTTAATGTACTCTATCTACCTGTTGATAAATTTGGAACAGTAGATCCCATCTTCTTAAAAAATAACCTATCTGAAAAAACATGTCTTGTATCTATAATGTTTGGAAATAACGAAGTGGGAACAATCCAGCCGATTAAAGAAATTGCAAACATTTGTAATGAAAAAGATATTCCATTTCATACTGATGCCGTACAAGCTGTTGGAAAAATTCCAATTGATGTCAAAAAATTAGGAGTGGATATGTTATCTATATCCTCTCACAAAATTAATGGTCCTAAAGGAATTGGAGCTCTTTATATTAAAAAGGGAATAATTATTGATCCTGTAATTCTTGGTGGTGGTCAAGAACGTGGATTGCGTTCTGGAACTGAAAATGTTGCAAATATTGTAGGATTTGGAAAAGCATGTGAGATTGCAAAGTTAAATCTAACTCAAAACTTGTCTCTGATCAAAAATCTCAAAGATTATTTAATAACAAAAGTTTTGGGTGAGATAACCCATGTTACATTAAACGGTCATCCTGACAATCGTTTACCTGGAAATACTCATTTCACATTTCTTGGAGTAAACGGTGAGGATCTTATAATCAAATTAGATGAAAATGGAATTGCAGCATCCACTGGTTCTGCGTGTTCGGTTCATACTCAAAAAGCATCTCATGTGTTACAATCAATGGGGTTTACCCATGAACAGATTACTGGCTCGTTGCGATTAACTATTGGTGTATTTAATACTCAAAGTGACATTGATGAGACAGTAAATATTCTGAAAAAAATTGTTCAAGAATTACGTTCTGTTTCTCCATTTAAAGAAAAATATTCATTTAACTAAATTCTGGCCTGAATTCTATTCTTAGTTATTAGGATTGATCCTGTAATTCCTACTATGAGTATCATCATTACAATGGTGGCAAATTCTGGAATGACATAGGTTCCAATAATTCCTATATCTTTATCACCTTGTTCAAAATCAATCGTGATTTTTCTAGAATCTGAATTTGTTATTGTTTCACTATATGGAACTTCTATATTGTCAATTAAAATTATAAAAACATCGTCTTTCCCATCTTGTTTTTCTGCACCGATGAACTCTCTTGGTAAATCTAATGTGATGCTCCCTTCATCTCTGGCATCAACTTGGACTATTAAAGCAAAAAATTTTGGATCGATTGTCATATCCATTACTATGCCTCCTTTGATTGTATATTCTACATCAAATGTTCCTGAACTGCCTGCATCAACTTCAAAAATACTTGTAACGTCTGGAACATTTGTTTTTGGGGAAAATTCAAATTCGGTTTCAGCAACATTTCCCTCTCCAAACGACACTCTGATCAAATAGTTTCCTGCTTTATTCCATAATGGCCCTTCTGTAATTACAGTATGTGAATAACTCCCATCTTGCGCAATTGTAATCTGAGCAATTTCTATCAAATTGGCTTCAAAGAAAACCTGTAATACTACTGGTGTACCTGGCACTACTGTAGTTACTTCTCCTGAAATCACAATGGTATCTCCTTCATCATAATTCTTATCATCTGTTTGAACAGTAATTGGATTTGTCTGAGCAAAAATTGGTAAAAATGAAATTGAAACTAAAAATATTATACCATACAAAATCTTTTTCATGAAACCACTCAATTATCGTTTGTATATTTCCTTTACTATGTAAAAATGAAAAAATGGAAAAAGTTGTGAATTTAGTATCTTGGCATAATGCTGAGTCTTGACTTTGCAGACACTGCAATTATTGATATTATTGCAACTGCTAGGATCATTACTGCTATTGTACCAAATTCTGGAATTACAAATGTACCAATTAATTCAATTTTCTCAGTACCTGCTGGGAACATTACTGTGACTTTATTGCCATCAATTTCCACATCATTCCACTCTTCATTATCAACTAGTACCATGAAGACACCATCGATAACTGAACTTGATGGGCTTAATGTGAGTGTCCCATCATTATTTGCACTGATTCTAATAATAACTGCGTTATCATTAGTATTGATGCTTGCACCTGTGACTGTTCCTCCAGTAATGCTATAATTTATACAATTCCCATCTGCAGAAACACTATTTGTGCCACATTTTACAGATGATGGAGTAGTTGGTTTTTGTACAAGCCCACCAGTTATTTCAACATGCGCTTTGTCACTTTTGTTGTCTCCATATTGAATTTTGATGGTATAGGTACCGTCGTATTTCCACATTGCACCTGTTGTATTGAGAGTTGTTCCAAAACTACCATCATCACTAACTTTTAGTTGATCAATTGTGATGACTGAGTTTAATGGACTCACAACAGTAAGTGTTACTGGATAACCAGATGCTACATTTGCTACTTGGCCTTGTACTATAATGCTGTCATTGTGACTATATGAATTTCTATCTGTCCAAACAGATACTGGAAGTTCTTGACGCAAAACTTGAGATGCTGTCATCTTAGATTCTCCTTCACAATCAGGACATGCTTGAGGTAAAGCATATGCTGATGACACTGTCAAAGTACCGACTGCAGTCAAAACGGCTAGTAGCACGAACGACGTACGATTGTTCATCTTGTTTGCGTTTTGACCTGTCTCTATTTATGTATATTTAAAAAATGGAAAAAGTTGTGAATTTAATATCTTGGCATAATGCTGAGTCTTGACTTTGCAGACACTGCAATTATTGATATTATTGCAACTGCTAGGATCATTACTGCTATTGTACCAAATTCTGGAATTACTGCCCCTTCTTTGATCTCCACTTGTACTGTCTTTGTGTATTCTGGTGTTTCATTCTGCTTTGCCGTTACAGTATAAAATCCATCTTGTATCCAAAGTGGACCACCAGTTATAATGGTTTTTGTAAATTCACCATTCATTGAAGGTGATATTTGACCAACAGAAACAATGTTTCCATTTGGTGCTGTTACGGTCAATGTGACATCTTGACTAACTCTATCTGTATTTCCAGTAATTACAATCTCTGTAGAACCAGGTAGTGCTTCAGCTTGTATTTCTAAGCCTTTATTTTCAGCAGCATAGTTTCTTGGTTTGAATATTCCTGTTTCTAAATTAGATTCAGTTACAGAAGTCTTTGCAGTCATTCCATTGTTTATTTCAACGTGAATAGACATTGTATACAAAGAATTTTGTCGTACACCTTGCATAGCTGTAATTTTATAGAATCCATTTTCTGTCCATGTTGGACCAACTTTGAATTCTTTTGCAAAGTTTCCGTTTTCATCTGGTGATTCTTGGGCAATATTTACTACATTATTTCCACTTGGAGATGTAACTCTAAATGTTATATCTGTGGTCTTTGATGCAGTATGTCCGCTAACTAATATTGTGTCTGAGCCTTTTGCCGCAGTAGCAGAAATTGACATTCCCATAGTCTGAGCAAAAACATCTTGTTGAATTGAAGTTACTGAAATTAATGACAGTGCCAAAAGGGCCAGTGCCATTGATGTTGTAGAACGTTTAAAGTTCATTCTATATCATCACCAACCATATTGGTATTTATGTATATTTAAAAAGAGAAAAAAGATGAAATTTAGTATCTTGGCATAATGCTGAGTCTTGACTTTGCAGACACTGCAATTATTGATATTATTGCAACTGCTAGGATCATTACTGCTATTGTACCAAATTCTGGAACAACAAAGGTACCTATAATCTCGATCTCCTCAGCACCTGCTGGGAATTGTATGGTGAGTGTTCTGGCAGTGGATGTTTTTGTTTCATCAAAGTCTACCTCTTCCCCGTCAACTAAGACAAAGAATTCATCATCTTCACCACTGATTTTTGCATCCATCACAGATCTTGGGATGGTGATAGTCAGTGAACCGTCATTTGTTGCTTCAATTGCAACGATAAGTGATTTTGCGTCTACATCAGGCATAATGTTGATTAGTTTTCCACCGATGATCTTGTAACCTATCACTTCGTCAGAACCTTCAATTGATACGGTAGTTCCGCTAACTTTTCCGGTACTTGGTACTGAAGATCCACTAAAGCTAAATGTGGTTTCTGCTGTTCGAGATTGGGTTCCATACTGAACTGTGACCGTGTATACTCCTGAAGCTTTCATTAGTGAACCACCGGCAGTAAGCTCAGTGCTGAATTTTTTATCAGAACCTACTGTTAACTGTGCAATGGAAACAACGTTTCCATTTGGTGCTTTCACAATAAGACTTAATGCTTCGCCACCAAGAAGTGCTTTAACTTCTCCTGTTACCATGATTGTATCACCCTCTAAGTAGGATGACTTGTCAGTGGCAACAACGATCGGGTTTTGTATTTGTCCAAATGCTGGTGCCATTCCAATACTTGCAATAATTATTGCAGATAAGGCAAACACCGATAGATGAGCTTTCATCAATTTTACGCCTAAATTTATACTATTTAAGGTTGTGAAAAAATTTGTTGACTAAAAAGAAAAAACACTGGATTTTGCTAAATCTCAGATTAGATATATATTAACCTCAGAATGAATTTTTGACAGTTTGTGTATATTATTTACAGTTACATTTAATGTTATTCGGGAGGTCTTGTAAATGGCAACAAAGAAAAACCAAGTTCTAGTTCCTGATCATGTTTATGTTCCAAAACATGAAATTATTTCTAAACAAGAAGCCGAAAAAATTATCAAAAAATACAATTGTAAGCCAACTGAATTACCACTAATTTTTGTAAATGATCCAGCAATTTTGGGACTTGGTGTAAAACCTGGTGATATGATAAAGATTACAAGAAATAGTCCAACTGCTGGTGAGAGCTTTTACTATAGATATGTGGTGGAAGTATAGATGATAGAAACTTCAGTTAAACGATGGCCAGTAATACAAGACATCTTAAAGCGTGAAGGAATCGCAAGACAACATCTGAATTCTTTTGATGAGTTTTTAGAACGAGGTCTACAAAGTATTATCAACGAAGTAGCTCAAATTGAAATTGAAAATGCAGAGTATCCATACAAAATTCAATTAGGAAAAGTAAAACTACAACAACCTAGAATGATGGAGCTTGATGGGTCCATAACTCACATTACCCCTGCTGAGGCTCGGTTGAGAAATGTCTCTTATTCTGCTCCTGTGATGATGGAAGCAAGTGTTGTTGAAGATGGAAAAATCCTAGAATCTAGATTTGTTCACATAGGTGATATCCCAGTTATGGCAAAATCAAATGCATGCATTTTACATAACTTTTCTATTCAAAAACTAGTTGAACACGGTGAAGATCCAAATGATCCTGGCGGTTACTTTATCATTAATGGTTCTGAAAGAGTTATTGTTGGACTAGAAGATCTATCATATAATAAAATTATTGTTGATAAAGAAACTGTTGGCGGAAATATTGTTTTCAAAGCCAAAGTCTATTCGTCTATTGTTGGGTATAGGGCAAAACTAGAACTCGTAATGAAAGGCGATGGGTTGATTGTTGCCAGAATTCCTGGCTCTCCTGTAGATATTCCCGTTGTTACCTTAATGAGAGCACTTGGATTGGAATCTGACAGAGAAATTGCAGCTGCAGTTTCGCTTGTTGATGAAATTCAAGATGAATTAGAAGGATCTTTTGAAAAAGCAGGTGACGTCCCAACTTCAAAGGATGCAATTGTATACATCAGCAAAAGAATTGCACCTGGAATGTTAGAGGAATTTCAAATCAAACGAGCAGAGACTCTTTTGGATTGGGGTCTATTGCCACACTTGGGTAAGCACCCTGAAAACAGAAAAGAAAAAGCACAATTCCTAGGCGAGGCTGCATGTAAATTATTAGAATTAAAACTTGGATGGATTTCTCCTGATGACAAAGATCACTATGGAAACAAAGTTATCAAATTTGGAGGACAGATGCTTGCAGATCTTTTTAGAACTGCTTTTAGAAATCTTGTAAGAGACATGAAATACCAATTAGAAAGATCTGGTCAAAAAAGAGGAATCAATGCGGTTGCAGCTGCAATAAGGCCTGGAATCATTACTGATAAATTAAACAATGCAATTGCAACAGGTAACTGGGGTCGAGGACGTGTTGGTGTTACTCAACTTCTTGATAGAACAAACTATCTTTCAACAATTAGTCATCTTAGAAGAATTCAATCTCCTTTAAGCAGAACTCAGCCCAACTTTGAGGCAAGAGATCTTCATGCTACTCATTTCGGAAGAATTTGTCCAAGTGAAACCCCTGAGGGTTCAAATTGTGGTCTTGTAAAGAACTTGGCACTTTCTGGAATAATCTCAGTAAACGTGCCTTCTGAAGAAATTGTTGAAAAACTATATGATCTGGGAACCGTTCATTTCTTTGATGCAAAAGAAGATGTAAAAAAAGATGGAACAAGAATTTTTGTTGATGGAAAACTAATTGGTTATTACAAAGATGGTGAGCAGCTAGCAAAAGCACTTAGAGAATTAAGAAGAAACTCAAAAATACATCCACACGTTGGAATCTCATTTCACAAATCAGAAATAGAGGGTGCAACAAAAAGACTTTACATCAACTTTAATGCAGGACGTGTCTTAAGACCACTAATTATCATTAAAGACAATAAACCATTGCTGACGCAAGATCTCTTGGAAAAAATTTCAAAGAAACTGCTTTCCTGGAGTGATTTGTTACGGATGGGCGTATTGGAACTGATTGATGCAAATGAAGAAGAAAACTGTTACATAACTTTAGATGAAAAAGATTCAAAGAAGCATACTCACCTTGAAGTTTTCCCCCCTGCAATTTTAGGCGCAGGCGCATCAATAATCCCATATCCTGAACATAACCAATCTCCAAGAAATACATACGAATCTGCAATGGCAAAACAAAGTCTTGGATTTTCAACACCAATGATGAATACCAGTACATATGTCAGACAACATTTGATGCTATATCCGCAAACCCCCATAGTTAACACTAAAGCAATGAAGCTACTTGGATTAGAAGACAGACCTGCCGGACAAAACTGTGTTGTAGCAGTTTTACCGTTTGATGGATATAATATCGAGGATGCAATTGTACTTAGCAAGGCATCTGTTGACAGAGGCCTTGGAAGAACTTTCTTCTTTAGGATTTATGATACAGAAGCAAAACAATACCCAGGTGGAATGAGAGATAATTTTGAAATTCCAAATGCTGAAGATAACATTAGGGGTTACAAGGGCGAAAAGGCCTACCGATTACTAGAAGAAGATGGCATTGTTACTTCAGAAGCACAAGTTCAAGGCGGTGACATCCTAATTGGAAAAACTAGCCCCCCAAGGTTTATGGAAGAATATAGGGAGTTTGAGTCCACTGGTCCTTATAGACGAGACACATCAATTGGTGTAAGACCTTCTGAAACAGGAGTTGTTGACACTGTTGTCATGACACAATCAAACGAAGGTGGAAAGATGTATAAAATTAGAGTAAGAGATATGAGAATTCCAGAAATTGGTGATAAATTTGCATCAAGACATGGACAAAAAGGAGTACTTGGAATTTTAGCAAAGAATGAAGATTTACCATATACTGCAGATGGAATCTCTCCTGATGTTTTGATTAATCCTCATGCATTCCCATCAAGAATGACTGTAGGAATGATGATGGAATCAATCTGTGGAAAAGCAGCATCATTACGTGGAAGTCAATTTGATGGCTCTGCATTCGTTGGAGAAAAAATGGAGGAAGTCAAGGCAGTTATGGATGCGGCAGGTTTCAAATACTCTGGTAAGGAAAAAATGTATGATGGAAGAACTGGTAAGTCATTCCCAGTTGAAGTCTTTATTGGAGTAGTATACTATCAAAAATTGCATCACATGGTTGCAGACAAGATACATGCTAGGGCTCGTGGGCAAGTCCAGATGTTGACCAAACAACCTACTGAAGGTAGAGCAAGAGGTGGTGGTTTGAGATTTGGTGAAATGGAAAGGGACTGTTTAATTGCATATGGTGCATCTATGATTCTAAAAGATAGATTACTAGATGAATCTGACAAGTCTGATATTTTTGTCTGTGAAAGATGTGGATTGGTAGCTTATCATGATGTTAAACAAAGAAAATATGTCTGCAGAGTGTGTGGCGATAAAGCCAAGGTTTCATCCGTATCTGTTGCATATGCATTCAAACTTTTGTTGCAAGAAATGCAAAGTTTGAATGTAGCCCCTAGATTACTCATCAAGGAGAAAGTATAATGTCTATTCAAGCAATCAAATCAATTGACGGAATTAGGTTTTCTGTCTGGTCTCCAACTGAAATTAGAAAATACTCTGTTGCTGAAATTACTGCTCCTGAAACATATGATGAAGACGGAATGCCTGTTCAAGGCGGTTTGATGGATGGACGATTGGGAACTCTTGAGCCCGGACAAAAATGTCTAACTTGTGGAAATACTGCAGCTAGATGCCCTGGTCACTTTGGTCATATCGAGCTTGCAGAACCTGTCTTACACATTGCATTTATTGATAACATCTACAAACTCTTACAATCCACATGTCGTTCATGTGCCAGACTTAAAGTACCGCAAGAAGATCTTGATGAGTTTAGAAAAATCAAGGAAAAGCATGCAGCATACACTATAATTTCGCAAAAACGTATACCTGAACAAATTATTGAAAAAGCAAAGAAAGCAAAAGAGTGTCCTCATTGTGGAAAAACACAATACGAATTAATCTTTACAAAACCGACTATCTTTGTTGAAAAAACCGAGATTGGTGAACACAGATTACTTCCAATTACAATTAGAGAAAGATTTTCACAAATAATTGATGATGATCTAAATCTCTTAGCATATGATCCTGTTACGGCAAGACCAGAATGGTTCATCCTTCAAGCATTACCTGTACCACCTGTAACTGTTAGGCCGTCAATTATTCTTGAAACTGGAATTAGATCCGAAGATGACCTGACACACAAAATGGTAGATATCATTAGAGTAAATCAAAGACTGAAGGAAAGCAAGGAGGCAGGAACACCTCCATTAATTGTACAAGACTTGGTTGACTTGCTGCAGTATCATACTACCACATACTTTGATAATGAAGTATCCGGAATCCCACAAGCCCATCATCGTTCCGGACGTCCACTCAAAACTCTGACCCAGCGACTAAAAGGGAAAGAAGGAAGATTCAGAGGTTCATTATCTGGCAAGAGGGTAGACTTTTCAAGTAGAACTGTAATTTCGCCTGATCCTAACTTAGACTTGTCAGAAGTTGGAGTTCCTGAACAAGTTGCAATGAAGCTTACCATTCCTGAGATTGTTACCGAATGGAACATTGAAAGAATGAGAAAACTTGTAATTAATGGTCCTAACAAATTTCCAGGCGTTAACTATATTGTAAGACCTGATGGTGTAAAAATTAGGTTAGACTTTGTAGAAGACCGCTCAATTATTGCTGAAACACTAGAGATTGGATACCTAGTAGAAAGGCACCTGGCTGATGGTGATATTGTTTTGTTCAACAGACAGCCTTCCCTGCACCAAATGTCTATTATGGCTCATTATGTACGTGTGCTTCCAGGAAAAACATTCAGACTGCATCCATCTGTCTGCCCTCCATACAACGCAGACTTTGATGGTGATGAAATGAACCTCCATGTACCACAAAGCGAGGAGGCAAGAGCAGAAGCAATTCTCTTGATGAGAGTTCAAGATCAACTAATCTCCCCAAGATATGGTGGTCCAATCATAGGTGCCTTGAGGGACTTTGTTACTGGTGCATATCTTCTTACAAAAGATGATACTACATTAACTGTGCAAGAATTCTCAAATCTTGCCATGCTTGGTGGATATGTGGGCAAACTTCCAAAACCTGCAACTAAAACAAAAGATGGCCCTGCATATACAGGAAAGCAGCTTTTCTCGTTATTCTTGCCTAAAGACTTCAACTATGTCATTACATCCAAATGGTCAAAGGGAACCAAGGGTACTCCAAAAGATGTCGTAATAAAAAATGGCGAATTAATCAGTGGTGTAATTGACAAAGCATCAATTGGTGCTGAAGAACCAGAAAGTGTTTTACACAGAATTGCAAAAGACTATGGTAATGCAATAGGAAAGAACTTCCTAAACTCTATTCTCATCATGGTAAAACAATTCATCACTCATTATGGATTTAGCTATGGATATTCTGACCTTGAGGTTCCTGAAAAAGATAAGCAAAAGATTCTTGATGATATCCAAGAAACCTACAACGTAATCTCGGATCTTACATCTCAATATGAAAAAGGCACTCTAAAACTAACAAGAGGAATGAGGCCTGAAGAGGCACTAGAGGCATACATTGTAAATGAGTTAGGAAAAGCAAGAGACAAAGCAGGTTCAACTGCTGATCAATCCCTTGATCAAGCAAATGCTGGTAGAATTATGGCTACCACCGGTGCTAGAGGTTCGTCACTCAACATAGGTCAGATGGCTGGAGCACTGGGACAACAATCAAGGCGTGGAAATAGATTACATGATGGTTATGACAATCGTGCATTGACACACTTTCAAGAACATGATAACAACCCTGATGCCCATGGATTTGTAAAATCAAACTATAGAGAGGGATTGTCTGCATTAGAATTTTTCTTCCATGCAATGGGTGGTAGAGAAGGACTGGTTGATACTGCAGTTAGAACACAACAAAGTGGTTACATGCAACGTAGATTGATTAATGCTCTTGAACATATCCGATTAGAATATGATGGAACAGTCAGAGATCCACACGGTCACATTGTTCAGTTCCTTTATGGTGAGGATGGAATTGATGTTGCAAAAAGTGATCATGGTGAGGCCTTTAACGTTAACAGACTAATTGAATCTCAAACTATTGTTGATTCAGGAAAGAAAGCAACCAAAGAAGAAATTTCTGATCTGACAAAAAAGTATACAAAAACCTTCAATCCACGATTAAGGAATATTGTTACTAATGCACTGTTTGACTCAAAACTTAGCAGAGAGGGAGTGGACATTGTTTGTAAGAAGGGACTTACTCTTTACAACAAGGCAAAAGTAGAACCAGGACAAGCCGTAGGAATCATCACTGCACAGTCAATTGGTGAGCCTGGCACTCAAATGACTTTGAGAACATTCCATTTTGCAGGAATTAAAGAAAGAAACGTTACCTTGGGTCTTCCTAGGTTAATTGAACTTGTTGATGCAAGAAAGAAACCCGTTACTCCAACTATGGATATCTACCTAGATGAGGAATCAAAGAAATCAAGGGAAAAGGCAATTGAGGTAGCAAGAAATGTTTTACAAACTAAAGTTAGTGCATTAATCTCTAATAGTGAAACTGATTACAGCTCTGAAATCAAACTGATTCTGAGCCCAAACAGACTCAAAGAAAGAGGATGCACTGTTGGTGAAGTGGAGGCAGCATTACAATCAAACAAAAAGTTCAAGATGGAAACTACAGGTGAGTTGATAACTCTAAAACTAGTTGACGAATCTGACGCTCCAACTGTTATTGCAATTAGAAACAAGGTTCTCAATACTACCGTTAAGGGGGTACCAGAAATTGAGCGAGTCACTTTGGTTCAGAAAGATGACGAATGGGTAATTCAAACAACTGGCTCAAACATTGCAAGGGTTTTGGAGGTTAAAGGTATTGACAAGAAGAACGTTCGAACAAACAATGTGTTTGAGATTGCAGGTACACTGGGAATTGAGGCAGCAAGAAATGCATTGATTAATGAACTTAACAACACACTTGAAGACCAGGGTCTTGAGGTGGATGACAGGTACATCATGTTGGTGTCTGATCTCATGTGTTCAAGAGGATACATGCAACAAATTGGACGACACGGTATTGCAGGAACAAAGGATAGTGTTCTTGCAAGGGCTGCATTTGAGATTACTGTTCCAACAATTGCCCATGCTGCACTCGGCGGTGAAGTCGAGCAACTCAAGGGCATCACAGAAAATGTAATTGTAGGTAGTAACATCCCAATTGGAAGTGGAACAGTAGACCTTTACATGCAAGTATCAAAAAAGAAATGAGGAACTATAAGACTAAACTGTGATAAAAATGGGTGATGAAATTTCTACATTGATGAGTAAAAGTAAAAACAAGACTGTTTTGCTTCGATTACGAAATAAAACAACCATTCAAGGAAGTCTTCAGGACTTTGACGTCCACATGAATCTCACACTAAAAGATGCAGAAGACATTTCTGATGATACAAAGACCATACTTGGCACAATTCTTTTACGTGGTGATAATATTTTGGCCATATCTTTGCCAAAAGATGAATCATAACCTTTTGTTCTCAAACATTAAATCTCAAAGCAAATCACTTTAGATATGCTTGAGTATCTACTGTTTTTCATTCTTTTTCCCGCGTTTGCCGAAGAGATTCCTGATTATGACAAACCTTACTCTCCAATTTTTACGGACAAGCCTGTGTATACCTGGACAGATAAAGTAAGGATAACAATACTTGCACCAAGCTGGAATGCTGATAGGCACCTGATTGATTCCATTGGAGATTATAAAGAAAACCCAATCAAAATTTCAACCAGAGAGCACTCTCTAGAACCTTACAGGTTTACTGAGACAGATGTGAACTCGGGAATTTTTAAGGCAGAGGTTATTCTTACGGGCTTTCCGCATGATGCAGATGGGAATGGTACTATCGATACCATCCCTAGGACATATGGTAATGGCCCAACAAGTGGATTTTTGGAAGTAGATAGAGACTCGGCAATCACCATATCTTTTGAATTTGCAGATGGCGTTGTTCTGACCGAATCTGCACCTGTCAGTTGGAATTTGGGGACAATCCAGTTCTCAGAGGCAAACTTTGTTTCCAATCAATCAGCCCAGGTAAAAGTAATTGATCTTGATATGAATCTAAATCCTGAAGGACTGGATCATCTGCCAATTTACGTTTCATCAGATTCTGATGTTGCAGGAATTAAAGTTGATGCAATAGAGACCTCAGAAAGCTCTGGAATGTTCATTACAAAGATATTCTTTTCACAAAACCAGCCTTCAAGTGGAAATAGACTGTTTGTAACTCCAGGTGATTCCATCTATGCAAAATACAATGATTACACTTTACCAAAACCCTATACCACATCTGAAAACATTGAGATCAAAACTATTGCAAAACTAGATTCCTCAGTTCCTCCCATCGGAAGAATCAAAAACTCTCAGATTCTCTTGTCTGATTCTTTTGGAAACGAAATAAAATCATTTTCAACGAATCATCAAATACAAATTGTTGGAAGTGTGACAAATGAACAAAATTTCAGGCAACAATTTGTTTATTTATTCCAAGTAAAGGATGCAAATGATGCAGTCCTTTCTGTATCCTGGATACAAGGTGAGATCTCTCCCAATCAAAATCTTGATGTATCTCAATCATGGGTACCTGCAAAATCAGGTACGCATATTATTGAAACATTTGTTTGGAAATCACTGACAGATCCAATTCCTCTGTCACATCCAAAATTTATTGAAATCTTTGTTGAATGATTCAAGTATAATTTCTTCGTGATTATTAAATACAAAATTACGATTTTATCAATTGTGCTTGGATTGAAATTGGTATTGTTATTAGTGGTAACCGTCTTTTCATCTGTAATTGTATCCCAAGTTTATGCTGACTCTATTATGATAAATTTTGATAAATCAGAATTTACTACAGGTGATTCCCTCTCTATAGCAGGTCAGATTTCTGAATTTAAAATGCCCATAATTGCAATGAGCATTTATGATCCGGACGGCAAGATTCTGGTTGCAAATAATGTTGAAATTGAACCTGATGGCTCATTTGGCAAAACCATTTTGTTGAATTCGCCCTTTTATGAAAAACCAGGCCAATATAAAATAAAATTCGACTATGGAAAAATATCTCAGACTGAATTTTTTCAAGTTTCAAACCATGACATTCCTGATGAAATCATTGAAAAACCATCTGTCCCTGAAATTACTTTGCTAACCACAGACAAACCTGGTTATACGGACAATGAGACAATAAACATCAGGGGTTCTGTGTCTGCACTGGATTCCCCAACTGTCTTGATTGGAATATATGATACATTTGGCACACCAGCAGGATTTTACTTTGGAAACATTGATTCCAATTTAGAATTTTCAACAAGTTTTCTGGCAAAGGCTGATGTGAATTTCAAATTAGATGGAGCTTATTCCATTAAAGCACACTATGCCAAATCATCAAAAACCGTATCTTTTGAATTTTCCAAAATAGTTGAGAAAACAAATACTGGTGATGAAATAATTGATAAACCCATCGATACACAGAATGAAACCATCGATACACAGAATGAAACCATCGATACACAGAATGAAACCATCGATACACAGAATGACAAACCAGTTCCAACTTTGAATGATGAAAATGATTCAGAAAGAATTGACAACACAAACACTGAATCTCAATTAGATACAGATTCCAAAAAAAATAAACCTGAAATAACTAACACAAATAACATTCCAAATGATGATTCATTCACTACACACAGTCAACCAAAAGAAAATGAAACAAATAACGATAAACCTGTAATTCAAAAAACTCCACAAGACAAAACAAATGAGGATACAAAAACCATTAATGATAACTCTATTATCCAAAATCCCAAACCTTCAATTGAAAAACAACCTCAAAAACAATCAAGCGATAAAATCAAAAAAGAAAACAACCTAACTGTTGAAGATATTGAACTAGGATTGATCCTTAATCAAATTAATCTAGAATGTGATTCTAGTAAATACACTGATACAATCTCTTACTATGATGGTATGGGGCCTGCTTTGTATAGACTATGCAAATTTGACATATCTCTAAACTTTTTTGATGATGCTCTTGCAAAGGATCCTGACAATGTTGAGATCTTAACGAACAAGGGTTCTACCCTCGGAAAATTAGGGCTGTATTCTGATTCAATACTTTACTATAACCATGCACTTGATATCGATCCGGAGTTTCTTCCTGCAGTAAATAACAAAGCAAATGCTCTTTCAAATTTAGGAAAATATGATGAGGCAAAATTGCTTTATGCCTATGCAATTGAAAAGAACCCAAATTACATCACTGCAAGAAAAAACCTATCTCTTTTGAGTAGTGAACTGCCTCAAGAAAACTATGTTTCACTTAAACAACAACCAGCTATCCAAAAACTAGATACCACTTCTGATAAAAATGCACTCGTAATAATAGAAAAATCGCAACCTTCTAAAACCGAAAAAGAAAATCAATCTGACTTTTTTGAAGAAATAAGTTTGGCATTTTCATCATTAGGTTCTTTATTTGGATTGTTTAATTGAGTTTACATGGATTTTTTTGTACATAAATTTTCAATAAACCTATAAAGCCCTTAAGAGAGGATTGTCCATAGGTTAACACATGAGCAAGATACTTGAAAAATCATTGAAAGATGCACACAAAGAAGGGAATCTGACAATTGGTACCAGACAAGTGTTAAACTCTGTAAAAAATTCAAAACTAATAGTATTGTCTCAGTCTGTAAATAAGGAAATGTTTGAAAAAATTGAATCAGACGCAAAAAAAGAAAAAATACCCTTGATTAACTTTCAGGGAACTTCTGTTGCACTAGGTAAATTGTGTGGCTTACAATTTAGACTTTCAACTATTGCATTCACATCTCTTAGCGATGCAAATATCAAATCAATTCTTAAAGATACAGAAACTGAGGAAAAAGAATGAATAATTTTACAACATCTAATGAAAGTTTAAATGAGACAAATTTTTTCGGAGATAAAAAGGAATTCTAATGACACAGTCAATTAAACTAACAACAGATCAAATGCGTATGATGTCTCTTTTCCAAAATGTTACCGGTGCAACAGCTCGTGATTGTGTTGAGGATGAAAAACAAGATCGTGTAATTTTTGTTGTTAACACTGGTAAAATGGGTCTGGCAATTGGTAAAGGTGGTACTCATATCAAATCACTGCAGAATATTGTCAAGAAAAATATTGAGTTAGTTGAGTATGATGAAGACCCTGCAAAATTCCTGACAAATCTACTAAATTCAAAACTAGTTTCTGAAGTAAAAATAAATAAACGTGCAGATGGTTCAAAACAGGCAATAGTTATGGTAGATCCAAGAAAGAAAGGAATTGTAGTTGGAAGAGAAGGCAGAAATGCTGAAAAAGCAAGGCTTCTTGCAAAGCGATATTTTGATATTACAAGTGTTTTAATTAACAGTCCTGAAAAAGCAACATTGGAGATGTAAGATATGACAAAATCACCTCTTGGATTATTTGCTGGTAGAGTCTTAATCGCAAAAAGAAAAAGACAGCGATGGGCAATTTCTACATACAAGCGAAGAAAACTCGGAATTGATAAAAAGGCCGATCCTCTTCGTGGTGCACCACAGGGCAAAGGAATTGTTTTAGAAAAAGTTGGCATTGCAGCAAAGCAGCCAAACTCTGCAGTAAGAAAATGTGTTAGAGTTCAATTAATTAAAAATGGTAAAACAGTTACGGCCTTCTTGCCACGAGACGGCGCAATGAACTTTATTGATGAGCACGACGAAGTTCATATCCAAGGGATGGGTGCAACACAAGGTGGTGCAATGGGAGATATCCCTGGTGTAAGGTTCAAAGTATTCAAAGTAAATGGCACATCACTTCATGAGTTAGTTACTGGTAAGAAAGAGAAACCAAGGAGATAGAATGACACAAACCAAGAATCTTTTACTATTTAGAAAATGGGACATGTCAAATATAGAGATCAAAGATCCTGGACTAAAAACTGCCATCTCATTAAGAAAACAAATCTTGCCTTACACGTTTGGCCGCTCTGCATTAAAGAGATTCAACAAAGCAGATGTAAACATTGTTGAGCGACTGTGCAACAAAGTAATGCATTTTGGTAAAAAATATGCAAAGAACACCGGACGAATGACAGGAAAGAAAGCTAGGGTTCTCAATACTGTAAAACTTGCATTTGATATAATCTCACTAAAAACTGGACAAAACCCCGTTGAAGTCCTAGTAAGGGCAGTCGAGTTTTCAGCACCTAATGAAGACACAACAAGAATCGTTTATGGTGGTACTGTTTACCATGTTTCAGTTGACGTTGCTCCAATCAGAAGAGTTGACTTGGCCCTAAAGTTCATTGCAGATGCAATCAAAGAGGCAACATTTTCCAACCCAAAACCCATTGAGGAGCACATGGCTGAACAACTAATCCTTGCAGCATCCAATGATCCTAACGCTCCTTCTGTTAAGAAAAAAAACGAACTAGAAAGAATCGCGCAAGCATCTAGATAGAAATTTTACAGTAGCCCGAGGCAGATTCGAACTGCCGTCTCCGCCTATCCACTCTTGAGATCCAGAGGGCAGAATCCTTGATCTAAAATTATTATTTGACCGCTAGACTATCGGGCTACCGAAACAAATTTTGATGCTTTAGCATATAATCATTTGCTGATACTACTTGACTCTGACTTCATGAATTGCTGAGGCATAATCACAGTTTGCTTTTAATCTCATGTATGGAATTAGTCTAAAATGAATAGAGTAGATGTCATCTTCTTTGAGCAAAATTCCTTTTTGCACTAGGGATACTAAACCCCTTGATGTCACTGCAATTGTCACATTTTTTTCTTTGCACACTTGATCACGTTTTTTTTGATATTGCTTTAATGAAAATGCAACGTCATTAATTTCTAAAATCAACGGCCAAATAATCTCGGCCCAAACAAACCTTCGGTTCTGTGTGGCTGATGCATACTTGCCTTTCTCCCTCAACATTAATAACATCTGCAAAAGATGTTATAACTTAATACTTGTCCCAAAGAGAAATTCAAGAATCACTTGACTTGTTGCAAAAAGATTGGGACGTTGATCCGATACTACGCGACTTTATGCTCGGAAAAATTTCATCAGTCTCTGATTATCCAATCAAGGTACGTGACGTAATTTTTCATCTGCCTTATCTTGCATCTGAAAAAAAATATATTCTGTGGAAGTGTTTCTGGCCAGATTGCCATAACTGTTGTGACAGACAGGGAAGGCTTCCATTGACTTCTGATGACTTGATAACTATTGGAAAGGGACTGAAATATCAAAAGACATCTGATTTTATAAAAAATGAAACACTGACAGTTACATATCAGGAACCAGGACCATCCGGTCAAATGACCACAATGACAACAATCAATCTTAAAAGAAAAACCGACGAGTCTGAAAAAGATGATGGCACACACATCTCGTGCAGATTCCTGGATGAAAAGGGAGGATGTAGTATGCATCCAGACAGGCCTGGGGTATGTTATCTGTATCCATTTTCCACATGGCTTGAAAATGAACAAGGCAAAGCAAGGGTTCATGCCACCTATCAGTTCACAGGGGATTGCCCCGGATTCTACCTGTCTGAAAACCTCGAGCCGATGAAAGAAGAGCTCAAAGAGTACTCTAAAATCATATATGAATACAACATGGCCTCTATCAGGACTAACAGGGAAAGTTTCAGCTCAACTAGTTTTGGCTAGGCCTTAGCCACCTTCATCAAATCCCTCATGTGAATCTCCATTCCAAATCTTGCCTCGTTCTTTTTCATGTATCTAAAAATGGACATCAGCTCTGAGATTTGCCTTATCATGCTAAACTTGTTTTTCATCTTGTTTCTTACAAAATTGAATACCTTTCCATAAATCTTGTAATGCTCCATCACTTCTTTTTCATATGCCTCATTGTTCCCTAGATTTCTGACAAAAATATCCACACATTCCATACTGGGAATTATTCCCTCACCCAGTAACGGATAAACCGTACCTATTGATTCACCGACTCCCACTACCTTGCCCTTGTAAAACGGCTTGCACATGTTTGGTGTTGCAAGTCTTATTGGTCTTCCAACTGTTTTGATAACCTTACCTCCATACTTTTCCAAAAACTCATCAGTTGCCTTTACGTGATTCTTTTTGTAGTCTCCTGCACCAATGTGGGCCAGGTTTTTTCCCAGCGGAAAATACCAAAAATATCCTGTCATTTTTTCAAAGGGCCTTACCAAAAAGTCATCATATGGAACCTTGTCCTCATACTGCACTTTGTATTCATATGTGGGCAAAAAGAAATCCTCCTCTAGCTTTGGAAGATATACCCTGTGAAATCCAGTGCAATCAACAATAAGATCAAAATCTTTTTCTAACTCCTCAAGCTTTGGTGCAGTCCCATAATTTATCTTGCATCCCTTTACAAAATCCTTGATTAGCTGAATCTTGTCATACGTGCACAATCCATGCAAGCCAATGTCAAACTTTTCATTGTTGTTCATCTCAATGTGCATGTTTTTTCCATCATGAATCACATAATCATTAAAATCAACACCTGACTTTTTGCACAACTCTACCATTTTGGGCTTGCAAGTACCCCATGCGCATATAGAGTCATGCTTGTCCTCAGGCATTCTCTCAAAGCCTACAACCTCGTGAGAATCCTTCAGTCTAGAAATCAGGTAACTTCCGGCAACCCCTATCCCACAAACTGCAATCTTCATTTAGCTAAAATCGACTCTGGCCTAATAAATACACTATCTGAAAATCATTCTAGTGGCAAGTAACTTGATTTTGACACTAGTATCATTTGGTAGTTCTGGTTAAATATCACAATCACCTAATATCATTGAAAAGGTTGGTCTGTCATCTCCTTGCTTCCGCTGGGGATCTTAAGACAATCACTGTCATCAGTGACTACCGTTGCTGATCTTAAGTGATAGAGCTGTCATCAACGCACCCTTGGTGATTGGTCTTAAGCTTAACTCCTTTTTTTATTGAATTAAATTTAGTCGCCAGAGTAATCTGTCATGGATACGTTTGAGGCAATCAAGAAGAGGCGTTCAGTAAAAAGCTTTGACATTAATCACAAGATGACAAGAGATGAAATCACAAAAATTCTGGAATCTGCAATACTTTCGCCAACTTCATACAACATTCAAAACTGGCGTTTTGTAATTGTCACAAGCCAGGAGATAAAAGACAAGATATCTGAATTATCCCATGGCCAAAAGCAGGTATCAGAGGCATCACTGGTGATTGTATTGTGCGGCGACTTGAATTCCTGGGACAAAAATCCTGAAAGATACTGGAAGAACATCCCAGAGGAGCCGCGAAGTATGTTGGTTGACTCTTTGAGAAACTCTTACCGTGACAAACCGCAGATGCAAAGAGACGAGGCAATGAGATCCTGCGGAATGGCAGCGCAGACAATAATGCTTGCTGCAAAGTCCATGGGATATGACACGTGCCCCATGAAGGGATTTGATTATGATAAGGTGGGTAAACTGATCAATTTGCCTGATGATCATATAATAGTCATGATGGTGGTTGTGGGCAAGGCTTCAAAACAAGCCCCACCCAGGGGAGGACAACTGCCTCTATCTGAAATATCATTTAAGAACCACTTTTGAAATGCTGCACTGGATGATAGATTCAAAGGCCTTTGAGTATGACAGACATTATAGTAACTGCAAAAAAAGCAATCATCCTTTCATCAAGGCAAGAAAGAATCCTGAAACAGATGGGTATCTTGTATTTCTGGATATTGCAACATGTGACTATAGGCTATCAAAAAAAGGGCAGGAGGAGCTTGGTGCGCTCTTTGAGTCTGTGACAATTCTTAATTCAAAGAATCACTGTGAAATTACAAGGGAGCTTTGCAGCTTTGATGGTGTATTGCCTGAAAAATTGAATGGGTTTCTGTCAGAACTTTATGAAATCACCAAAAAACATCAGGAATCAATATGATTCATTGAAACAAAAATTGCATCTTGTTTTAAAATATGTACAAATGTCTATCTATTTGCAATTTTCTCTGATATTCCATGTTTGGTATTGAGGCAAATGTCTAATGATTTTAAAACTATGCAGAACTATGCAGTTTTGGGAATTGGCTTGATTTGGTGTTGACTCAAGCTCAGCTATTAGCTAACTGTCTTATTCAAAAGTCATGCTGTAGTATTGCTAAACAATGGCCTTGGTCGAAAAAACAAGGAAAGGCGGCAGGTATACTCAAAAAGAGCAGGAAGAAAGACGGATTCATGTTTATCATTTGCATTTTGAAGAAAACAAATCTGCAGTAAAAATTGCCCAGCTTCTTGACGTCAATTGTAATACCATTAATGACGACATTACATACTGGCACTCTCAGCTAGCAAGCGAGATGAATGCCCAAGATCTTTGTGCCAAGATGATAAAACAAATCCAGCGAATGGAGATACAAAGAGACAGGCTACTAGATGATCTGGAGGAGGCAGTAGATTTTGATGAAAAAATAAGAATTGAAAAATTCATCTCCCAGATTGACACGCAGCTGACAAACATCTTCTCAAAGATGATTCTGAGTGGTAAGACAATGCTTGCCCCTACAATAAAATCTGAAATCGATAAAAACGAGATTAGGGACTTTGTCAGGGATTTGGTCCTGTCTAACTATCTTGAAGTCTTTTCAGAAAATGATCTGAAATATGATTTTATCAAGAGGACAAGATGTGATGTCAAGCACGCAGAAAATGTTTTGGACAAAATGAAGAGCGACGGGTTGGTTCTTTGCATCCAAGATAAAAAGTATAATTCTCTCTCCATAAATTCACACGATTTCTCTCAGACTTTTAATCTAGGAAAATTTGCATTGATGCGCGGGTATGTTACGATAAATGAAGTAGGTAATATCATACAAAAACGCTTTGAGACTGAAAGAGAAATTGAAAATGACGAAAAAGAGAGAAAAGAAAAATTTGTCAAAAAATATGG
>JAOTTW010000075.1 GCA_029864235.1 Candidatus Nitrosopumilus sp. | reverse complement strand
AGTTCTATGGGAGGAAATGTTTCACTTCCAACTCCATGACCATATGAATTGTCAATTATTGATGATGGCAACACAGAGAACATCAAAAATGCGAAAATAATATAGAAAATTTTGTTCAAGTGATCTTTGCTTCTTTATTTTCTATTTAAAAATCTAGATTAATTGTTCTAAAATTAGAATATTAAAAACAAAAAGAAAGTGGGTTATTGTTCATAGCTACAGTTTGGTCCGCACATACATGATCCTGCTTCACAAGAACATCCTTCTGCATAATTACATGTTTCACTGTGAGATCTTTTCTCTTGAACTGTTTCAGCGGATAATGATAATCCTTTTTGTTCTATACCATACTTTGGTATTACAACAGATGGTGTAGTTTGTTGTCCTTCCTATGCTTCTCTTCCTTTTGGAGTTTCTGAACATTGTCGATCACCGTAAACCATTCTTTATGTTTTGGAACCGTATTTCTTTTTTTATGTAGCTAAATATGAGATACTCAATTTCTTATCAATTGTTGTAATTTGTGCATTAACTGGCTTGGTGTTAAGTATGTCAATTTATCGAGTTAGATTTATTCAAGCAAATACCAAAAAACTTCGCTCATGACTTTTAGGTTCTATTATTGGTACAGTTGGGTGTGTTGCCACTTTAGTTCGTACAAATTTTGAAATTCCTTTAAGAATAATTTCAATTGCAATACTTGTTTTTACTTACTTTATGATAGTAAAGGATCTAAACATAGAATGTAAAGTAAAATTTGATAAATTTAGAGATTAAGTCCACTTGCTTGGATCTTTTTTCCAAATCTGTTTTCCGTCAATTGTAACTGAATCTTTTTCTTCAAAGACAGTATGCCATTTTCCATTGTCAGGAAAAATGCTATTCATTTCTTCAACTTTATCATTGGTTGGAGCTTTGTTCATCAAAGCTCCCCATCTCATGTTTGGAATTTTTGGCAATATATCATTGATGTCTTTCATGATTTAATTCCAAAGAATTTATTTAAAAACCTATGACTGAATCTTCATTATTCCTTCTTTGATCAAGAATTGAATTCCCTGAACAAAGGATGAATCATCTATGGAACCTTCTGCCCACCAGCCTGCATTGTTCTTAATCCAGGATGGAATTTCATTAGTTCCAGTGCCTGCACCTTGTGTAGTTGGAGGAATCTTCATTATTCCTTCTTTGATCAAGAATTGAATTCCCTGAATAAAGGATGAATCATCTATGGAACCTTCTGCCCACCAGCCTGCATTGTTCTTAATCCAGGATGGAATTGCAGCAGGTGGTTGCACTTGAGTTGTAGATGTGGTTGTTTTTGGAAGACTGGGTCCAATTTCAATAATCCCTGAACCAATTCCAGCATATTTTTGATTATAGTCTAATCCAGTTCCATAAACTAGAATGTCAATTCTGTATTGCCCCTGTGATGGAACAAAGATTTTCTGAACATCGATTCCTTCTATAGATACAATTCCAGGCATTTGAGCATCATCCCCTGAGAATCTTTCTACTTCTTGATTATTTTCATCAATAAATGAAATTGCATATCTAATATCTTTTATGAGATCTCTATTTTCATCAAAAAATGTTACCTCAAATGGTATCTCATCACCTGCACCATAATTTCCATCCCATGAGATATTTACAGTTGTTGGAACTTGTTCATAATTTGTAGTATCTACAAGATAAAATTCAGTTGAGCTTTTTGATACCTCGCTGAGTGGAACTAATTTTAAGTCCATCTGTTTGTTAACAAAGTTGTCTTGTCCTAACTTTTCATTAATTTTTTGTAACTCAGTTTTAGTTACAAGAAAATGAATAATATTAGTGTCTTCATATGAATAGGGATCATTCAGTAATGCTCTCTGATCAATTTCTACACCATTAACATATCCTTTGAATTGCTTTCCTTCTGCATATGGTGTAAATGACTTTGGAACTCTAACTTCTTCATGTACAACTTGTACTAAATCAACATATTCAGGACTCCAGTCAAATGGCATGTTAAATGAAATCGAATTATCAGTTTGATCAAATTTGAAGTTATCTACTTCATCATAGTATGTTTTTACAACAACAGGTATTTCTTCAGCATTTGCTGTTTTGATAAGAAAGTTCTGCTCTTGTGCAATGCTTACAAACGTGTCATAACTTAGCAATGTTGCAAGTACAGTTTTTGGGCTAGTTGCACCTTCAATATCAACTCTAATGTTATACAATCCGCCTTTTACAAATAGTGGACCAGTAATTGTAGGTCTTCCCTCACCTTGGACATAAAGTGCACCTGGAGCAGTTACATGTTCAGAACCTCCATAAATGGTACATCTCCATAATTCGCTTTCGGCACAGCCCGTTTTAGGATTAATCTTTACATTTAGAACACCATCTAGATCATAAAACAAGTTTCTGGCTAACAGTTCTCCACTTTGCCAAACTTCAATTCTATAAGTTACCTTGTCTAAAGTTTCATCAGTAATAGTATCAAAGAAACGAATTTTCATGTTAATGTCATCAATGCTACCAACCGTAATGTCAGATGGTGTAAGTTCTGTTCTAACTGTAACCTTCATATCACCAAAAGTCAATGGCTCTGCTTGATCACCGCCTAGTCCATGACCAAATGCATCTGTCACTAAAAATGGAACACCAAAAATTGCCAATAGAGAGAAAAATATTGTATATTGGTACAATGATTGAATTGAACTAATTCCATATTTAAAGATGGCATAGAATTATCATGCTTGTATATTTCAAATGATAATAAGTGCAAATTTTATTTATGGTCTCTAAAGAGAGAATATATGAAGTATTTCATTGCCTTACTATTAATTCCACTTTTAATTACTCCTGTATTTGCTCAAACAAATTCTGAAACCTTACCAACTGATAAAGGAACGCTTGATGTAAAATTATCTTATGATGATATTGTTCTAGGTCAGCAGACAAGATTGAATATTGATTTTATAAATCCGCAAACACAAAAAGTTCAAGAGCATATTGATTATAGGATAACAGTCTTTAAAGATGGTGGAGCTGTCTTTGGTCCAATTCCACTAACACATACGTCACCAGGTTCTGTAAAGATTCCTGTTGAATTTAATGATGAAGGTCTTTATTCAGTAGATTTTGAAGTTGAAGGAATATTATTCCAACCAATACCTATGGAAAAAGTTTCCTTTGATGTTATTGTTGGGCAAGCGAATGCAGAACAATCAATTCCAATAAATAATGGTTCAGAATCTACAGGCGGGGGTTGTCTTATTGCTACTGCAACATATGGTTCTGAGATGGCACCTCAAGTACAACAACTAAGGGAACTAAGAGACAATAACCTTCTTGCAACAGAATCTGGATCTTCGTTTATGGCAGGATTCAATCAGTTTTACTATTCCTTCTCACCAACAATTGCTGATATAGAACGTCAAAGTCCATTATTCAAAGAAACTGTAAAAATTGCGCTTACTCCAATGATTTCATCATTATCCATTCTAAATTATGTAACCATGGATTCTGAACAAGAAGTTTTGGGTTATGGAGTATCCATACTTCTTCTAAATATTGGTATGTATGTTGGAATTCCTGTATTTGGAATTCTAAAGTTGTACCGATTCAAAAGAAAGTAGAACATTTAACCTGAAAATGTCAGTGAGGTTTTTATGTATCCAAACTAGTATAAATTCTAATGAAGACTATAGCTATAAGCTCTCTCTTCGTATTACTCGCTATTGTAGCTGGAGTAACTGCAGTAAATCCTGCATTTGCAGATCACGCAACTGCTAGTGTAGATGCTGCAGTAGGTTCTTCAGTTCCAGGCTGTGAAGAAACAAATGAATGTTACATTCCTTATGAAGTAACAATTGATGTTGGCGGTGAAGTTACATGGAATAATATTGACTCAGCTGCACATACAGTAACGTCAGGAAGTGCTGCAGATGGGCCAGATGGTCTATTTGATAGCAGTTTGTTTATGGCGGGCGCAACTTTCTCTTACAAGTTTGATGGTTATAAACCAGGAAACTACGACTACTTTTGTATGGTACATCCATGGATGGAAGGAATTGTAGTTGTTCAAGAAGCTGGTGCCGAAGAAATGAAGGAGGAGAATCGCGAAGAGGACAAAATGATGACTAAAGACAAAGCAGCTGTAACAGGAATGATGTCTGATGGTACCAAGGTTTCAATTTGGGCAACAGCACCAAAATCTGGCGAAATGATGGAAATCAAAGTTCAGTTTGATGGCAAAGAACATGTGAATCATGACATCAAAGTTACACAAAAAGGAAATACAGTACTTGATGACAAAGGCGCACATCACCACGATGGAAAAGGAACACATATGACAAAAGCCCTCAGTTCCTCTGATCCAGTAGATATTACCATTACCTTCCAAGGATATGGTGTAGATGAACCAAAGACTGGACCAATTGGTGAAAAAGTAGTATTCTCAAAAGTGGTTCCTGAATTTGGAACAATTGCAATGATGATACTAGCTGTCGCAATCATAAGCATCATAGCAGTAACTGCAAAATCTAGAGTTATTCCAAGACTTTAGAAATTCACTCTTTTTCTATTTTCTTTTTACTAAAGCAATAACAGCCAAGATAATTGCTGCTGCACCAATTGATAAACCAAGAACAGCAAAGTCGTATGCTGCACCAGTATCAGATTTTACTTCTATTCCAGAACCAGATTTTATGGAAGAGACATCTCTTTGTAGTTGAGATATTGCATTTTTCAAAGCTGAAATATCTTGGTCTGAGGATGAATCACTAGTTGGTGGAAAATCTAAAACTGCAGTTGATTCTACATCTTCAACTGGAACATCAATATTAACTGGAATTCCATTAATTTCTCCTTCTAATAGTATTGAAATTGAGCCTGTCTTTGTAGGAATTACGTGTGAAAAGTAGTGACCTGGTCTTGGATCAGAGCCAATATCTAAAATTTTAGTCACACCACCAAATTTTGCAGTTGCCTCCAAATTCTTAAAAGCATTCTTTATTCCAATTTTAACTCCAGGATTTTCTCCAGGTTCGCTAATTTCAAAAACAAAATCATTTCTATATCCAACAATAGGTGGTTCTATTCCCCAACCTACTTCAATTTCATACTGTTCAACATGAACTGTCGTATGAGCAAAGGCTTGAGATGTAATTCCTGCAGAAATTAGTATTGCAATTAATCCAAAAATTAAAACATTCACGACTATTATTTTACAATAACATGTTATTATCTTTACTAGATTTGGTACAATCATTGAACAAAATCTAAATTGTTTAAATTAAGAGTTGTAAAATGATAATTATATGAGAAAATTTCTACTAGTTTTTCTTTTAATTTTAGCAATCGGATTTCCGTATACTTTTGCTCATCCATTTACATTAGAGACAAATCCAAGTTCTTCACTTAATGCACCTGTAGGAATTACTGAAGTATATGTTATGTTTTCAGAACCCATAGAATTGAATTTTAGCTCTCTGAAAGTATATGATAGTAATGGTGATCAAATTGACAACAGAGACACCAGATATTATGAAGGTGAAACTTCTCTTATTGTTACTACACCACCATTAGAAGAGGGAGTCTATACTGGAACAAGTAAAGTACTCTCTAAAGTTGATGGTCACTTGGTAGATGGGGCTTTTGTCTTTGCAGTAGGAGATATCAAGCTTGACATTAGTGATATTTCTGAAAAATCTACCTCAGAGTTATTGTTCTTTCCAGAAGCAGGAGCTAGATTCCCTGGACTTGTTGGTCAAACAATTATTTTAGGTTCTGTAATTGCATCTTTACTAATTTGGGGAACACAAAATAAAGAGTTAATCAGAAAAGAGTTTGAAAAAATCGATACTGTTTATCATGGGCAATTTATGACCATTACCGGAATTGGCTTGATGCTAGTTTTTGCCTCAAATATCATAATGCTTGCAGTTCAAACTTTAAGATTAGAGACCTCTGCAATTGAGGCTATCCAAACAACATTTGGAACTTCTTGGTTAATAAGAATGATAATTACTGTAATACTTCTTGGAATTTGGTTTTGGATGGATAAGAAGAAACAGATTACAAAGTACAATCATATTCCAATGCTTGTTTTATCATTAGCTTTGATTGGAACCTCAACTATGATTGGACACGGAGCTGCTAGTGGTCAAATGGCAGCAGTTGTTTTGGATTATGTACATAATTTAGTTGCAGCAGTATGGATAGGTGGAATAATTTACTTTGTCTTTACTTTACTTCCAACTTTCTCAAGACTAGAAAAAACAAAGATGGAAAAGATGTCACTGGTAATGATTCCAAGATTTTCAATTGCATTTGTGATTGCATTAGGAGTTGTAATCATTTCAGGGCCAACTTTGATGTGGCTTTTAGAAAGTGATGTAGGAATAATTACTGAATCCACTTATGGAAAATTGATCATAGCAAAGATTGCCATTGCTGCAATTATGGTAGGATTGGGAGGATTCTTTCAGTTTAGAGTTCAAAAGGCAGGAGAAAAAGCAGTTAAATCAAAATCGAGTTCAGTTCACAAGTCATTAAAAAGATTGCTAAAGCTGGATGTCACATTAGGAATTATTCTGTTAGGGGTTGTTGCATTACTTGCTAATGGAACTTTGCCTGCAGGTGAAATTCAGAAAGTAGACGCCAAAGAAGCATTCTATGGTTTTAAAAC
>JAOTTW010000074.1 GCA_029864235.1 Candidatus Nitrosopumilus sp. | reverse complement strand
ATTAATAGCTAGTCTAGGCTAGAATTTTAGATTCAAAAATGTGAATATTGGATAAACATAAATGAAGAAATTTTATGGAAAAACTAGTTTTGAAGGATTAAAATCTTTCAATACCAAACTCAGAGAGATACAAAATGAAATATAAAAAATTAGGCAAAAGTGGAATCAAAGTATCAGAAATAGGATTTGGGGCATGGACTATTGGCCTGGATTGGTGGGGTAAGAAAATCGCAGAAGACGAAGCAAAGCGTATGCTAAAAAAGGCATATGATCTAGGAATCAATTTCTTTGAGACTGCTGACATGTACGGTAAAGGAAAAAGTGAGAAATTGATTGGTGAGGTGTTCAAAGGAATGAGAGATGAGATTGTGATTTCAACAAAATATGGGTATGATTTTTCAGAAGCAGAGCAAATTGGTCATGCAGAGCTGCCTCAAAAATTTAATCACAACTTTACAATAAAAGCACTTAATGCATCACTTGAAAGATTACAAACTGATTATTTAGATTCATTTGGTTTACACAATCCTAAATTAAATCACATAAGAGATGATTCAACTTTTGAAACTCTTGATGAGTTGATCAGAGAGGAAAAAATTAAATCTGCACAAGTTGCATTAGGCCCTGCAATTGGATGGACACAGGAGGGTTTGGAGGCCATGGACAGAAAAAGTGTTTCAGCAGTTCAAACAGTTTACAATATTTTAGAGCAGACACCTGGAAATGAATTAATTGAAAGAGCAGAAAAACAAAATGTTGGAATTTTAGTTAGAGTCCCAGATGCATCTGGAATTCTAACTGGTAAAGTTAAAGCAGACACAGTTATTCCAAGTAATGATCATAGAAAAGACAGAAAAGAAGAATGGAGAAAATCTGCGCTGGAAAAGGTAGAGCAATTCAGACCAATTGCTCAACGCAATGGACTAAACATTACTGAATTTGCAATCAAATTCATACTCTCCAAAAAATCAATTGCATCAGTATTACCCACAGTTGTTAGTGAAGAAGAAATTGCAATGTTTGCAGCAATCTCTGATGGAAAATATCTTAGTTCATTAGATATGAAAGAGATTGATGAATTGTATAAAACATGGCCCACATACGAATTAAAGGCAACACCACAAGCTAATTAATTCAAAATGAGTAAATCATCAGATAGATTTAAGACACTAGAAATCATTGAAAGGCTTAAACTTGCAAAGATAGGCAAATACAAAAAATGGGAATCAATTATTGACAAAATCAAAAAAAATACACCTCTTGATTCATCAGAATTAGAATATTTTTCAAACTTGACACGAATCTATAAAGATTCCAGAGTTTCAAAAAGAACCAGAATTTATCACATAAAACTATCAGAGCATGATGAGAGACCATCGTGTCAGATATGTGGGAACGATTCAGAATATTATTGCAACATGAATGATCAATACTTTTGTACAATTCATGTTGTCGGGCATGACGATAATGAGATTTAAGATACAGTAATTGTTTCTTCTAGATTAAAATCATTTTCAACAAAGTATTCAACTCTGGTTTTTTTGAATTCACGAGAACTAAACAATATATGATAATCATCAACATTAATTTGATTTTGAATAGTATGTGCCATCTCCTTTGCTTCATCTTGTGTTTTGCAGTGAATCATAGAAAATACATTGTATGGCCAATCAGGATATGTTGGTCGTTCATAGCAATGACTTACCTGTGGAAATGAACCAAGACTTTCACCAACCTCAGTAATTCTATCTTTAGGTACTTTCCATACAATCATTCCATTTGCAGTAAAGCCAACTTGTCTATGTCGAAGAATTGCTGCAAATCTTCTCATTACACCAATATTTTCATAGTATTTCATTTTTTCAAATAATTCTTTTTCAGTAATACCAAGATTGTTTGCAGCTTTTACAAAAGGTTCATCAATAATATCCATGTCTTTTTGAAGTTCACGGATGAATTGTTTGTCATCCTCAGTGGGTTCAAACTTTACATTTTCAATCTTTTTTTTCGGTTCAGTCGGTGCAATCTCATGTTTTTTCTCATCAACCATGTCAAGCTTTACACCAATTTTGAATAATTGAAGTGTGGGGAGCATTCGTACTTTTTTGATGCCTTTTAATACGTTGAATTTGTCAAGTTCTTTTTTCAAATCTGAGCCAGGGGGTACAGCCAAAGTAAACCACAAGTTAAACTGATGATCACGTTCATAATTATGACTAACCCCAGGATGACGATTAATTTGATTTGCTACATTCTCTAATTGTTCAGGTTCGATTTCCATTGCAACAAGGGAGCTTGTGTATCCCAGTTTTCTAGTATCAAATATAGCGCTTAATTGCCGCAGTACACCTAAATGTTTAAGAGTATTCAAACGTTCTTTAATGATTTCAGGTGTGGTGTTGAATTTTTTTGCAATAGCATCAAATGGCCTTGTGACAAGTGGAAAAGTCCATTGAATTTCATTTAGGATTTCTTTGTCCAAAGTGTTCATAGAAGTCATCAAATCAATTACTTGGTTATTCAATTAAAAATGTAGCTAGAATACTATGCCTCAATTTTTAATACATAAATAGAAACTGCCACTTTTTTGATCGATGATTGTTGATCTCAAGTTACAGGGCAAACTAGTAATTGTCATCGGAGGTGGAAGTGAGGCACTAAAGAGAATAAATTCATTGTTAAAACAAGAATGTGAGATATTAGTAATCAGCGGTCAAATAAATTCTCAAATAAGTAAACTTGTAAGATATAAAAAAATCAAACTAAAAAAGAAGGACATAGAAAGCGTGAATTTTCTTTCAAAATACAAACCATACATAATAATCACTACTACAAATAACAGAAAATTAAATCAAAAAATAATTAATTATGCAAAAAAAAGGAAAATAATTGTATACAGTTCTGACAATCCAGATTGTAGCGACTTTGCAAATCTTGCAATTGTTGATATTGAAAATACTATACAAATTGCGATTTTCACAGGCGGAAGAAGTCCAGCAATAGCAAAGAAACTAAAAATGCAATCTGAAAAAATTTTCAAAAAAATTATTACCAAGGTGGATATAGATCAGATTAAAATACAAAAGATCGCAAGAGAGTTATCAAAAGAAAAAATCCCCACACAAATAGAAAGAAAAGAATACCTCAGGAGTATCATGTTTGATAATAAGATTGATCAGTTAATAAAAGACGGTCAGCTGAAAAAAGCTGAAAGACGGGCAATTACAATATTGAGAGAGTGGAAATGAAACAAAATATCATAAATGCACGTGTTACTTTTCGTAGTTCCCCAATTCATGTTTTAGAAAGATTCACCATTAAAGATTTAGAAGTAGCATATGAACGATTCAAGAGGCATTCAGGATTAGACGAATGTGTAATTATTCAGACATGTAATAGAATTGAATTGTTTGGAAAGTCAAAGTATCAAGATATTGAAAAGATCAAAAAAACATGGGCATCGTTAACAGGTCTAGATGAAGAAACATTCAAAGAAAATTTAGAAATAGTTGAAAATCATGAAGCATTTCATCACCTTCTAAAGCTGACATCAGGATTAGATTCAATGGTAGTTGGAGAAGAGCAGATTTTAGGCCAAATAAAAAATTCAATTACCGCTGCAAGAAATATCAAAGCATCGGGTAAACATCTCAATACATTATTTGATAAAGCAATTCGAATAGGAACTCGAATTAGAAATACCAGTGGAATTGGACGTGGTGGAATTTCTGTTGGTTCTATGGCAGTAAAACTAGCAGAAGAAAACATTGATGAATTAAAATTTAAAAGAATATTACTAATTGGAACTGGAGAAGTTTCAACTCTTGTTGCAAAATCTCTTCAAAGAAGAGGATATGATTTTGCAGTAACTAGTAGAACTCTAGATAGATCCAAGATGTTTTGTGAGACAATGGGAGGAAGTCCAATAAAGTTTGAAGAAGTTTTATCAGGATTTGAAAATTACGATATACTCTTTGTAGCAACTACTGCACCATACTTTCTTGTAACATATGAGAGAATTACAAATGCTATGAAAGAAAATAAAAAAGGGATGATGATTTTAGATCTCTCAAACCCTAGAACAGTAGATGAAAAAGTAGCTACAATAGGAGGTGTGAAATTGATGAATCTTGATCAAATTGCGGAAATGGTTGAAAAAAACATGAATGCGAGATTAAATAAAGTAAAAACAGTTGAAAACATAATTAATGAAGAAGTACTAGTTTTAGAGGCCTCAATGAAAAGACTGGACGCTGAACCACTTGTAAAAGGTGTGTTCAAGGATATAGATTCACTTCGAGTAAAAGAATTGCAAAAAGCACTTCAAATGCTTGATGAAAAAGACGAGAAAAAAATCAAGATTATTGAGGAATTAACAAAGGCAGTAGTTGAAAGTATAGTTTCGACCCCGATGAACAACATTAGAAAAGCATCAGAACAAGGTGATCCGGATGTTATTGAAATGGCCAGTAAATTATTTGACTATAAAAAGAACACGTTAGACTAGGATTATATTTTACCCAGAAGAATTTTTGATATGTCATTTCCGACAAGACGTCTTAGAAGATTAAGAACAACTTCAAAAATGCGAGAATTAACTCAGGAAACTAGACTATCAATGAAGGATTTAATTTGTCCAGTTTTTGTTCAAGAAGATCTAAAAACTAGGATCAAAGTAGAATCAATGTCAGAAATAGAAAGATTACCACTGGAAGATATTAATGATGAAGTAGGAACAATTTCAGATTTAGGAATACCTGCAATCATGTTATTTGGAATTCCTAGTAAGAAAGACGAGGTAGGATCATCGTCATTTGATGACAATGGGATTGTGCAAAAAGCAATTTCACAGATTAGGAAAAACTTTGGAGATAAAATAGTCATTATGGCAGATGTATGTCTATGTCAATTCACATCCACAGGGCATTGTGGAATTATTAAAGGTAATAAAATAGATAACGATACTAGTTTAGACACATTAGCAAAAATTGCTGTCAGTCAGGCAAAAATGGGAGTTGATACAGTCTCACCATCTGCAATGATGGATGGTCAAGTGTATGCAATTAGAAAAGCATTAGATGATAATGGATTTACTGATGTATCTATCATGTCCCATTCAGCAAAACATCGCTCTTCATTTTATTCACCATTCAGAGATGCAGCTGAATGTGCTCCAAAGTTTGGAGATAGAAAAACATACCAAGTCCCATTTACAAATTCTAGAGAAGCAATGATGGAAGTTGAGACAGACATCAACGAAGGAGTAGATATTGTAATGATTAAACCAGCCTTGTCGTACTTAGATCTGATTACAGAAACTAGAAAAAGATTTAACATTCCTGTTGCGGCATATAGTGTTTCAGGAGAATATGCTCTTGTTAAAGGAGCAGCAATGCAAGGATGGATTAATGAAAAAGATATTACAGAAGAGATACTTTATTCGATTAAAAGAGCAGGTGCCGATATGATTGTAACATATTTTGCAAAATCAGCAGCAAGATTTCTACAAGAATCATGAGAGATGATCAGAGATTTGAAATAGAGAGAGCGTTTGACTTATTGCCTCATGTTGTTGGTTGTAGCTGGGCAACAATTTGGTTTAGAATGTATGAAATCAAAAAACCAACTCAAAAAGAATTTCGTAAAAAAACAATAGAATATTTCAAATTAATTGAACCTGTTTTTAATTCCTATCCAAATGATGAAAAATTTGAGTCAATTCAAAAGTATATTGATTTTAGAAAAAATGAAGAGATTCACAAGATTGAAGAGGGATTAAACAAAGAAGTAGAGAAAAGATATGACAGATACATAGATTATGGATGATGTGTTAATTTCTGAAAACAAAAAAAGAGGTTATGGTATATTCAGTGGAATAGATGCACTTCCATATGGTTCGGAGATTCTAAAGACATAGTCTTTTGCAGAATCATAAATGAATTGAGTTCCACCATATCCAATGTTTGGACCAAACAGCATATTGAATACTGTAGATTCACCAGGTTTTAGAACAATTTGCCCATTTGTGAAATCCATTCCAGAATATTTGAATGCTTTATCACCATTCCAAACATCATAGTTACATATAGCTGGACCAGTACACATCAAAGTTACATTTTCTGAGGATTCATTACTTTCAGCTAACATTCTGATTGTCAGAATTGCTTGACCAGATGGAGAAATTTCAAATGAATTTCCTTCACTGTCAAGACCTGCCCAATAATAAGTGACTGGCCCTACTCGATAAGCCTCTCCATTTATTTTAATTTGGTAGGCTTCAATTTGGTGCTTAGCTGTTCTTTCGCAATTTAATCTTGGATATGCTTTAACAATTTCAGAGCATTTTTCAAGCTCTGCCTCTAATGCTGTTAATTCAGAGTCATCAGTTGTTACTTTCTTTGGGGTTTCACTTACTTCGGGTTGAGAAGAAGGAACAGAAATAATACCTGTTTTAATTAGATGTTGAATTCCATTAATGAATTCACCATCAGAAATTGTTCCATCAGCCCACCAGCCTGCGTTATTTTTTACCCAAGCTGGTACTCCCTGAGATTGATCAGCAGAAATTACTGTTGGTGGAACTATAATTATTCCATCTTTGATAAGAAATTGAATTCCTTGTACAAATTCCGATTCAGAAATTGTTCCATCAGCCCACCAGCCTGCGTTGTTTTTTACCCAAGCTGGTACTCCCTCTGCAGCGACAAAGGAAGTCATTGATCCAACTAATAGAATTACAGTGATTGCAGTAATTGTGGTTTTCATTGATAAGTTTTATTTGTTC
>JAOTTW010000073.1 GCA_029864235.1 Candidatus Nitrosopumilus sp. | reverse complement strand
AGAACAGAAATTATAAAAACATTAGATAATAACTTCATAGTAAAAATTTGGAGTTACGATATTTAGCAATTACGTAGAACTTGAATATCTTAGATTCAATTTCATAGAAATTTAGTTACTAGTTTAGAGTGAAAGAAATTCCATGGGCCCGCCTGGGATTCAGCTACTGTTTTGGGCATAAAAATGGACGCAGAAATGTGTTGAAATTCCGATTTTAATATGAAACAAAACAGATTTCAAAGATGTCTGCATTACCTTAAATGATGACTGTGAATTGCAAGTGCACTGAATGTAACTGTAAAGAAGTCATTCTGTCAATGGATAAAGATGATCAGTTTCTTTGTTCTAGTTGTAGATTAGGAAAGCATGGTCATAAGGTTTGAATTAATTATTTTGAGACCATTTTCGGCGATTACAGGAATTTGAACTTGTCTATTTCAGGGGTTCATATCAGTACTAATTGCAGCTGCTGTCATCATATACTCTAGCTTCGGAGATTATTCCTCAGATGTTGTTTTCTACTATGAATCAACGATTCAAAAGAACACTAAGAGAAGTATTTAGAAGAAGAAGAGAGTTAATCATCTAGACTATGATTATTCCATTTTCAACCATAAACTGAATTCCTTTTAGAAAATCATCATCAGATATTAGTCCTTGAGACCACCAATCAGCATTATTCTTAATCCATGCTGGAATCTCTTGAGTATCATCAGTACCAGATTGTGTTGTTTCAGGAATCTGTATGATTCCCTCTTTAATTAGAAATTAGATTCCTCCAACAAATGCCTGGTCATCAATATTTCCTTGTACCCACCAGCTTGCGTTGTTTCGAATCCAATCAGGAATTTGAGATTTAACATCAGATATATTTTGCATGAAAGATGAATTTTCTGATTCATAAATTCCTGAAACTGTTATTTTGTCTACGGGATGTATATATGAAATACTAATGCTGGTTTGTCCAGTTGTTTTGTCTTCTATAACCATAAATGTATCATCAACATTGCCATCAATTGTGACTGTATAAGGTGCATTCAATGCATTGTCTAGATAAATTTCTGTTGAACCCAAAGTTATATCTTTGTCTTGTTGTAATTCAAAAGATATTTCTCTGTTATTCTCATCAAAGGAAAAATAATTCAATGTATCTATTAATTGCATCAATCCACTCTTTGTTTTCAATTTCATATTCATTTGAGGGGGAACTATTTTCTCGCTCCACATCCGGAGCGACATGTGAGTAGTGTGGGTCAATACATCCTTTCTCTTTTGTAATGTCATACCACCAACTACCAACAGAAATTTCTTCAGATTCAATGCCCTTTGTATACAACCTTTGTTTCTTTTTTTCAATTATGATTTGTTTTCCTATTGTTGAAATCTTGTGTTTAGGGACACCAACCATTTCAAGATGGTCCATTAGATTCACATAATTTTGTTTTAATGTAACAGAGTTTTCTTCTTGTAGTTCTTCTTTAGCAATTATTTCAGCAAGTCAATATGACTCGTAACTTGGTTTTGCTATAGCTAACTGACTCATTATCCCCAAAATGAATTATTTTCTATATTCTTGAGTCTTTTGTGTAATGATTTTATTTGCCAAAAATTTTGAATTAACAAAAACATCGTAAAATGACAATCCATCCATTTGAGTTTTGAGATCTATCTCTTGGATTTTTTTTAGGTCTTCATCTGAAGCGGTCAAAATCATAAAATCTAGTTTCTGTAGCAACTCACGTTCTGTCTGATTCATTTAATATTTGATTAAAAATCATCATTTATGACCCAGAGTTGTCAGATTAGACAAATTGCTAAACTTCTTACACACGATTTCTTAAGAAAATATAATAAAAGTTCAACCATAATCTCAACATGGAGACAAAAAACATCGGTTTGCGAGGAATTGAGGTTGCAGATACCAAAATTTCAAACATTAATGGTGAAAAAGGAAAGCTGATTTATCGAGGATATGACATTTTAGATCTTACAAAAAATTCCACATTTGAAGAAACTGCATACTTGTTGCTATATGATGATCTTCCAACAAAAGAACAGCTTTCAGAATTTAATTCTAAATTAGTGGATGCAAGATACATTCCAAAACAAATGCAAAAGAACATGGGAAATTGGCGAAAAGATGCAGATCCCATGGATATGCTGCAAGCATTTGTAGCTGCCCTTGCAGGGTATTATGATGAAGAATTTTCAAATAAAAATGCAAGTTATGATAGGGCAATCAACTTAATTGCAAAGATTCCAACAATCATTGCAAGCTGGCAAAGAATTAGAAATGGTCTGGACATAGTTGACCCAGATCCAGTACTTAGTCATGCAGCAAATTTTCTTTACATGATGTTAGGAGAAAGACCAGATCCTGAGGTTGAAAAGATTTTTGATGTATGTTTGATTCTTCATGCAGACCATACTTTTAATGCATCAACATTTACTGCAAGACAAGTGGCATCAACCCGGGCGCATATGTATTCAGCTTCAAGCGCTGCAATTGGTGCATTAAGTGGAGAACTGCACGGAGGTGCAAACACAGAGGTAATGAAGATGCTTTTAGAAATTGGAACTGTTGAGAAAGTAGAATCATGGATTAAAGAACAAATATCAAAAGGAGAAAGAATAATGGGAATGGGTCACGCAGTATACAAAACATATGATCCTAGAGCACAAGTTTTAAAAGAACTTTCAAGAAAACTTGCAGAAAAAACAGGAGAACCATGGTTTGACATGACAGAAAAAGTGGAGACTACTACTATTGCAGAGATGAAAAAACAAAAAGGACGTGATATTTATCCCAATGTTGATTTGTACAGTGCATCAATTTACTATATGCTAAAAATTCCAGTTGATCTGAATACACCAATTTTTGCAATATCAAGAGTTGCAGGATGGGGAGCACATATTATTGAAGAAAAATTTGCAGAAGCAGCACCAAAACCTGCATTATATAGACCAAAAGCAGTCTATGTAGGTAAATATTGTGGTCCTCAAGGATGCGAATACAAGACATTAGACTTGAGAAAATAATTTTTTAATTTCTGGTGTTAAGCCACTCTTTTGCTTTAGAGTTTACATCATGTTTGTACAATACTTCAAAAACCATATCATAAAATGTAATACCTTTTTTTTGTGCCTGATTATCTAACCATTTTATTCCGTCTGCCAATTCAGGATCATACTCAGAGAATTCAACTAATTCATCAACCATTCTTGAAAAGAATGCGTGTGACTCTAGCATGCATACACATTTCAATCTTTGATCATAAGTAGAGTATTCAAAATATATAGACAAAGAGCCCCTTTTTGGTTGACAATTGCAACATGTTTTCTATTCATATGGGAACACAAAAAAAATTTCATGGATAATACAAACTGAAAATTCTAAAGTGGAGCAGAAAAGAGAACACGTTGAAATGTACTTTGATAAAGTTAGCAACAAACAATCAAAATACATTGCACTACATGTTGGATTATTTTGGGGAATTGGAACATTTATCATAAAAAATGAAGAGAGTGTAATTATAAAAATAGACGATAATGCAATGTATGAACATCTCACACTAAACAAAAAAGATGAAGACGATTTTATTGAAAAAAGAAGTTATTTTATCAAACAATTAATTTTACAAAGAAAATTAAAAATCCAATATGAGTTAAGACTAAAAGAAGAAAATGAGGCAAGAAAAATAATCAATAGGCAAGATTAGTAGAAATGAGTACTTGTGGATTTTATTAGATTGCAAGCATGAATATTTTCTCAGAGGATTTTTAATGTAAATAAAGAATTAAAAATGATTTAAACGAATAACATGAGAATTATTAAAAAATAATAAAGAAACTGTAAATATTTCAATTATTTTCTCAATCAAAGTGCTTAGCTTTATTTATTGTTCAAATTGAGTTAGAGTAAATGGCAACTATAGATAAAGCAGCAATTGGATTTTCAATTGCAATTATAGCTGTGGGCGTAGGATTCGCATTCTATATGGGTGGAATCCAAGATGCCGGTCCAGCTATTTCTGCTCCAATAGTTTCAAATACAGTAGAACCAAAAACTCAAACGGACCCGTTTGCAGATATTGCATCTAAAGTCAAAGAATCTCCTGTTGAAAAACCAGTGATGAAACAAGAAGAAAAACCAGTGATGAAACAAGAACAGAAACAAGAGACGGTAAAAACTGGTCCAAAAACAGTAACTGTTGAAATCCCAGTAGGAACTGCAGTTCCAGGATGTGAAAGTACCAACGAATGTTACATTCCAGCATCAGTTGCAATCAATATTGGCGATACTGTGAAATGGAATAACGTAGACACTGCAGCACATACTGTAACAGGTGGAAGTCCAGCTGATGGTCCATCAGGCGTATTTGATAGCAGTCTAGTCATGGGAGGTGCATCTTATGCATTTACATTTGACAAGACAGGAAGCTATGATTACTTCTGTATGGTTCACCCATGGATGATTGGTGACGTTCAAGTCAACTAATCACATTTCCTTTTTTCTTATTTTATCTGATTTTTACGAATTGCCCTATTATATGCAACACCAAATCGATGGGCCTCATCTCTAGCATGTTGTAAAATTTTCAGAGAAAATTTATCTCTTGGAATGGCAATCGGTATTTTTTGATTTGGAATAAAGATGTCCTCATTTTCTTTGGCTAATGAGATACACGGAATATTTACGCCGAGGGATTGCAATGATGAAAGTGCTGAATTTAATTGACCTTTGCCACCATCAATCAAAATAAGATCAGGTAACTCAGAATTTTCTTCTAACAATCTAAAATATCTTCTTTTTATTACCTCACCAATCATTGCAAAGTCATCTCTACCAGTAACACTTTTTATTTTGAATTTTCTGTAGCCTGATTTATTTGGTTTACCGTCTACAAATCGAGACATCGAACCAACTGCAAAGTCTTCGCCATGATTTGAGATGTCAAAACACTCAATAATATTTGGGATTTTAGGTAAATTCAGAATTTCTTTTAATTCAACTAATCCAGGTTCTCCACCTTTTGAATGAATTAATTTAATATTTTTTAAAATCAAATTTATAATTTCTTTTCTTTTTCCTTTTTCTGGACAGATAATTTGAACCACAAACCCAGATTGCTCAGAAAGTAGTGATTCTAAAAGGTCTTTATTTTCTGGTAATTGGCTTACAATAATAAATTTAGGTATTTTGTGTGTAGAATAGTATTGAAAGATAAAATTTGAAAAAGAGTTATCTCCTACCAAATCAAAAAAGAACTTGTCACTATCACGGATTACACCATTAATCATTCTAAAATTCATTACCGTAACTGTCTGATTTTGCTCTCCAATTCCAAAGTATTCTTCATTAGAATTTTCAACATATTCCATTTTCTGTTTTGTTTGCAGACTACCTAAACGAATCAAAGTATCACGAATGTCTTTTGCACGCTCAAACTGCTGTAATTCAGCTGCTTGTTTCATTTCTTCTTCTAATTTTTTTGCAAAGATTCTTGTCTGATTTCTACCCTTTAGTACTTGTTCTAGTGATTCAACATGTTGAAAATATCTTTCTTGTGCATCTTTAAATTCACATGGCCCTTCACAATTTCCCAAATGGTATTCTAAACAAATTTTTTTTGGAAGTGTTTTACAAATGCGAATTTGAAATGCTTTTCTTAATGTTCCTATGGTAAGCAATTTTGAGCTTCCTTGAGTAAAGGGACCAAATATTTTTCCTTTACCTAAAAATTTTCCATCCCTAGTTCTACGTGCCACAAGCAATCTGGGATATTTTTCATCAGAAATTCTAAGGTATGTGTAGCGTTGTTGATCCTTTAATTCAATATTAAAACGTGGTCTGTGTTTTTTGATCATGTTTGATTCTAGTAGAAATGCCTCACTTTCATTATCTGTTAGAACAAATTCGATGTATGCTATGTTTTTCACTAGTTTCTGAGTTTTGTAATTTTGGTTTTTTAGAAAATATGATTTTACTCGATTTTTTAGATTTTTTGCTTTTCCGATATAGATAATTTTTTTGTCAACATCTTTCATCAAATATATACCAGGATTTGATGGAATTTCGAGAGAAGATATATCAAAAGTCATTTTTCAGTAATTTTTTCAGATATCTCCCAGTATAGCTTCCTGGGGCCTTTGCAACCTGTTCAGGAGTACCTACAGATATGATACTTCCTCCCTCATCACCTCCCTCAGGACCAAGATCAATGAGCCAATCAGAATTTTTGATGACATCCATATTATGCTCAATTACAACAACAGTGTTTCCAAGATTTACTAGTCTATTTAGGACATCTAATAATTTTTGAACATCAGCAAAATGAAGTCCCGTTGTTGGCTCATCAAGAATATACATTGTCCTTCCAGTTCCTCTTTTAGATAATTCTGATGCAAGTTTTACTCTTTGAGCTTCTCCACCAGACAGCGTGGTTGAGGATTGACCAAGTTTGATGTATCCTAGTCCAACATCATAAATGGTTTGAAGTTTTCTTTTGATGGAAGGTATGTTTTCAAAGAATTGTAATGCCTCAAATGCAGTCATGTCTAAAATGTCTGAAATGTTTTTGCCCTTGTACAGAACATTTAGAGTTTCAGAATTGTATCTTTTTCCTTTACATTCATCACATTTTACATATACATCAGAAAGAAATTGCATCTCAATTTGTTTTACACCATCACCATCACATGCAAAACATCTACCATCTGCAACATTAAATGAAAACTGACCTGGTGCATATCCTCTTTCTTTTGAAAGTTCTGTATTTGCATATAATTCTCTTATTGGTGTAAATGAACCGATATATGTCGCAGGATTAGAACGGGGGGTTCTACCTATTGGAGATTGATCGATTGCAATAACTTTATCAATATTCTCAATACCAATAATCTCTTTATGATTTCCAGGTTTCAGATTTGATTTGTAAAAATGATTTTCTAGAGATTTTAACAGTATATCATTTATCAAAGTTGACTTACCAGAACCAGATACTCCAGTAACTGAAACAAAAAGACCCAAAGGAATTTCAATATTAATATTTTTAAGATTG
>JAOTTW010000013.1 GCA_029864235.1 Candidatus Nitrosopumilus sp. | reverse complement strand
GATGGTTTTTCTGATTTTGTTTTCTTTTCTTTAGATGGTTTTTCTGATTTTGTTTTCTTTTCTTTAGATGGTTTTTCTGATTTTGTTTTCTTTTCTTTAGATGGTTTTTCTGATTTTGTTTTCTTTTTTGATGACTTTGAATCCATAATTTTGTTTTTTTCTTTAAGTTCGTCTATTTCAGCTTTTATCTTTTTGGCCTCTTCAGTTAAGTTATCTTTTTTCTTTGCCATCAAATCATCCTTTTTTTATATAAAATTCCTATTTATAATACAATAGACTTTACTATTTAACAGTAAATTTCTCACTTGCTGAAATTGTGTGTTTTTGATTCTTATCTCTCATCTCTGCTATCAATTCATACTGCCCTGGGACATTAATGATTTCAGAAAACTCATCGTCTATTGGCAGTTGAGCCATATTTTTTCCAAAACATTGCTCTAAAAATCCACTTTGTGTAACTACATTTTTGCCAGAGTAAATTGTGACATATAGATCACCGCAAGCAAAATTAGCATCATCAATACTAACAAAAATTTTTACAGGACTAGATATAGTATATTGCTCAGCAAGACCAATGATTTGAATTGATGAATCAGTTAACCTTTCAGACATTCCAACTTGCCACATGTTTAATTCACGATCTGGTTCTTGTAAAACATCTGCCAACACAACTGAACCAAAAATTATTGAAAATATCACAGGTAAAACAAACACAGCATATAGAATTCCTTTAGCCATTTGGTTAAGAATTAATAATTCCCTTATATCTATTTAGCAAATTTAGAAAATTGTGAACAATCTGACGAATGAGTTAAATCGTAGCCAATTAAAGATCGCTCGATGCGACTTAGAAAATTTCGAGTTAAAGCATATCGTTGCATTCATGATTCTGGAGAAATTAATGTAGGGGATTTAGCTGCATTTGTTGGAAGAAACGAAAGCGGAAAGACAACCATTCTTCAAGCATTAACATTACTAAACAAGGATGAAAACATTTCAGAATTAGATCTATGTGATGAAATGTTTGATGAGCTGAAAGACGAAATAAGACTTGTTGAAGGTCAGTTTGAATTAAGTACAAATGAAATTAGATTACTAAAAGAAAAATTTCCAAATTTGCCTGAAATAAAAAAAATTAAACTTTATAGAACTAATAAGAATCTCAATGTGCAATACGAATTTGAAGATATCCAATTAAGTGAAGATGAAAATAGTGGTTTGAACTCGTGGGAGAATTTTGTAAAAAGAATTCTTGATTTTTTAGATACAATTCCAAATCACTTAAGGATTCAAATAGATACAGAAATTTTTGAGGGGAACCCTCCCAAGAATCAAGAAGTATTTGATAGTACAATGGCAGAATTTAGCAATCAATTTCATGTAATTGCTATTCAAGAGCCAAAGGTTATTCAAGAGTGGGAAAGAATCTATAATAATCCCGAAAATCAGTTTTCAAATCTTCTAAGTGGAGAAAGTGAAAAAACCGCGTTAGAGAATTTTATTGCAGCACAAATACACCCACGTTTTGTGTATTTTTCAGATTATAAGAAAATCTATGGAAACATCAATCTAAATGAATACATAAAAGAGAAAAGAGGAGACAGATCTGAATCAATTGAATATATTGAAGAGTTTGACAAGGCAGAAACTGTTAGAAATCTATTCTACTTGGCAGAATTAGACATTAAAGAATTAGACAAGGTTAAAGAGACACCATCAAGGTGCATAAAGATTCTCAACACTGCAAGTAATAGATTGACAAGTAAACTCAATCCTGCATGGAAAGGAGATCCGATTCATGTAGATTTAAGATATAATCCTGGAAACATTATGAGTGTAGTAATTTCAGATGTACACAAAGATGGAACTATTACAAATACGGGTTTACTTAACAGAAGGGCCGAAGGTTTCAAATGGACATTTTCATTTATTGTAAACTTTGCAGCAGAGACACAAAGAGCAGAATTAAAAGAAGCAATTCTTCTTTTAGATGAGCCTGCAAGAAATCTTCATCCTACACAACAAATGGGAATATCTGATCTTCTAAAAGGTCTTGCAGGTTCAAATCAAGTCCTTTATGCAACTCATTCACCATTTATGATTTTTGATTATACACCAGGAAATTTGCTTGTTGTAGAACTAGACAAGAAAAAACATCTGAGTAGAATATTTTATGATTATTGGAATGCGGATGATAAAACATTAACTCCCATTCTCTATGGGTTATCAAGAGGATTAGTTGAGTCAATTGTTGATAGGGAAATTGGAACAAACTCAAGACCAGTCATAATTGTAGAAACAATGTCTGATGCAATGTATCTCAATGCATTCGATAAGTTTTTGCAAGATCCAAATATCTCAATGAATCCATTAAATATCGTAGCTGCGTATAGTAAAAATTCAGTTTTACCATTAGCAATATTTTATAGAAATCATGGTTACAGGACATTTATTCTACTTGACAATACTGAAGAATCAAAACAGATTTCATCTCAGCTGGCATCAAATGATTTTTCACCAATACAAACAATATTCTTTGAAAAAGAGGCAAAAAAACTTGAATCAATTGAGGATTACTTGGTTTTAGAAGACTATATGTATGCAGTAAACCAAACATATGAAATTAAATTAAGACATGAAGGATATTCCAATCTTACTCCAGAAGATGTATTATCCAAGGAAAAAAAGGGAATTTTGGAGAATCTAAGAAATATTTGGGAAGAACATAAAGATGATGATTGGGGAAAGTTTGACAATGAAGAAATCACTAGATATATTTGTGAAAAAATTGCTTTAGATGAGACGGATTTCTTATCAGATAAGACCAAGGATCAATTTAGATCATTATACAGGATGATTGCCGAAAGAATACGACAGTATCAAAATGTTCCAACAAAACCTGATTTGGATAAATATCAGCGTACAAAAGCTTGATGTTAAAGAAGATTTCTGATGAATGATACTCAAGTAAAAAATACAAAAAGGCCAAAATTTCTTTAAGGTTTAAGTGAGAGATGACGGAAATGAAAATTATGAATAAATCCTCTATGAGAGGAATTTTCCTTTCGCTTCTAGTATTTTCTGTCGGTTTGGTATTAATTCCTAATGTGTATGCTGAAACAGTTAACGCAAAAAGTATTGCATTTGAAGAAACAACAATTATTGAGTTTATAAATGAAGGAACAACAAATGTCAGTTCTTTTAGAATTTGGTTAGGTAATGATTTTAATTTCAAGTCATTCAAAACAGAAGAAGGCTGGACTGGTCAAAAGACACCACAGGGAGTCATAATATTTACTTCTTCAGAAGATGTTAAACCAGGTGATTCAATAAAATTTGGGGTTAAAACAGACAAAGTTAGTTCAGGAATTAATTGGAAGGCACTTGACAAAAATGAAAAACAAATAGAAATAGGAAAAACAATTGCAGAAGAATTATCAGAGCCAATCATAAATCGCAAATCTCAAGAAAAAAATTCAGCAAAGGAAGGGGTCTTATCAGATTCAATTTTTAGAATTATACCTGAAAAACCAAATGTAGGGGCTACAATCAGAGTAACGGGGGATAGTTTTGGTCCAATGCAAGAGTTTGACTTTTTAGTAGATTCAATGAAGATTGGAAGTTTTGTTACCAATGATGCAGGTAATTTTATGACTACAATGAAAATACCACAAAATATTGGTGCAGATAGAGTAGACTTTGTTGTTAAAGATAGCTATGGAGAAGAAAAGAAAATTAGTTTGAGACTAGGAGATATAGAAAGTAGAATTCCAGAAACAGATAACATCAAACTTACAATCAAAGGAATTCCAGATGTAGTGCATAGAGGAGACTTTTTAGAGATTTCAGGTACAGGTCAACCAAAAAGTGCCATTACGGCAACAATACAAAATCCATCTGGAGAGACAATTAATACTAGAACAGCTGAAGTCAACTCTAAAGGAAATTGGGAATTAGAGGAATCAATTATAGTTCCACTAGACACACCATTTGGAAAATATAGTGCAGAAATTTCTGATGGTAGAGATAAAATTGTAAAGAAATGGACAGTAGAATCATCTAAAACAATCATCATTAAACCACAAAGTTTGAAATTTGAACCTGGCAAGCCGATAAAATATAACGGTACTGCACTGCCAAACATACCAATAGAATTAGTTCTCGAAGATCCTTTAGGAAATGAGAGATTTACAGACATTTTAGAGTTAGATGATTCAGGATTTGTGGAATTAGAGTATCCTACAATTGCAAATGTTGACAAGGAAGGAACATGGACATTAATTGCCACTCAAGGCAAAAATAAAGAATTTATTTTTGCAGGACTAGGAGAACTTCCATCAATTCCAGTAAACTTAGAATTTGACAAGCTAAATTACAAATCATCAGATACTGCAGTAATTTTATTTACAGGAAAACCATCAGAAACACTTAGCATGTTAATTGTTGATCCTTCAGACAAACCAAAAGGTGAGACCATTCCAATTAAACTAAAAGAAGATGGGAGAGGCATGTATGAATTAGAACTCAAGGGATACGCATCAGGAGTGTACACTGCAGTAGTTAGCAAGGGTTCATCAAAAAATACTGAATTGTTCACTGTAGGATTGCAGATAGGTTCTGGAGAAATCAGCATAAACACTACAAAATTAGAATATGAACCCGGAGATTCAGTTTTGATTCTAGGTGATACAAATCCTAACGTTCTTCTTACAATTAGTCTATATGATCCTGATGGAAAGGAGGTAAAGTTCATAGAAACATTCTCTGATAAAAATGGAAAGATTTCAGAAAGTGGTTTTAGAATACCATCTGGAGCTCAACCTGGAAAATGGCAATTAAAGGCTATCAGTGGTTCAAACTTTGACACAGTGGACATAGAAGTGACTGCAGTTCAACAGGAAGGAATGGTAATCAATGTCAGCAAGGGTGCTGAATTTGCAGGTATAGGAAAAAACATTACAATTAAAATCATAGGAGCAAAAGGTACGGTTGAGATCTCAATAATTGCAAAAGACGGAACCATAGTTGAGACTCTAGAATTTCCTGCATCATCACAAGGAGAGATTAATCAGCCATGGATCATACCAAAAGACATGGTTCCAGGAACTTACAAGATTACTGCAAATGATGCATATGATTCAGCTGAAACTACATATGTACTAGACTAATTTCAAACAATTTTATTCCACTAGTTTTCAAATTTTTCTATGGATCTTAAAGAGAGAGTTTCAGAGTATCCAAATTTTCCTAAAAAAGGAATATTGTTTAGAGATTTTAGTCCTATTTTGAAGGATCCATCAGCTTTATCATATATAACAGACGAATTTACAAAGTATTTTCATCCAAAAGATGTAGATGTTTTTGCAGGAATTGAATCAAGAGGATTTATTCTTGCATGTCTCATGGCTTCAAGATATAACAAAGGTATGATAATGATTAGAAAATCAGGTAAACTTCCTGGAAAGACCATAAAATTATCATATAAAATAGAATATGGTCAAGATACAATTGAAATTCAAAAAGACGCAATTGAGAGAGGGCAAAAAGTCATAATATGTGATGACCTATTGGCAACAGGAGGAACTGCAAAAGCTTCGGCAAAACTTATTGAAAAAGTAGGAGGTATAATTTCTGGATTTGCATTTATGATAGAGCTTACTGAATTGAAAGGGATGAGATTAATCAGTAATTATAATTGTAAGTCACTAGTGAAGTATTAATGGAAAAAGACATAGAGATTGGAATTTTTGGAGGAACTGGAATTTATGACTCAGGACTATTAGAAAAATCTCTGGAGATCGATGTCAGCACCCCATATGGAAAACCATCAGATACAATTACTGTTGGTATTTTTGATGGAAGAAAAATTGCATTTTTGCCTAGACATGGAAAAAAGCACTCAATCCCACCACATATGATAAATTACAGAGCAAACATATGGGCATTCAAGGAACTGGGAATAACAAGAATTATTGCTCCATCAGCAGTTGGAAGTCTGAAAGAACAAATAGAACCAGGACATTTTGCACTACCTACACAGTTCTTAGATTTTACAAAATCAAGGGAGAGTTCATTTTCAAGTAATGGGCGAGTAATCCATATTTCTGTAGCAGAGCCGTTTTGTTTAGAAATACAATCATCAATTTTAGATGTAGTAAAAAAACAAGATTTACCTATTCATAAAGATTGTACATATGTATGCATAGAAGGGCCTAGATTTTCTACTAAAGCTGAATCAAAGTTTTACAGGGCAACGGGTGCAGATATTATTGGAATGACATTAGTTCCGGAGTGTCAACTTGCAAGAGAAGCACAAATGTGTTATTCATCAATTTCAACAGTTACAGATTATGATGTGTGGGCAGAAAAACCTGTTACTGCAAAAGAGGTGTTAGAAACATTATCAAATAATGTAGAAAGAACAAAAGAGATATTAATCAAACTAATTGATAAAATTCCTAAAACTAGAAGTTGCTCTTGCTCAAAAGCTCTTGAAGAAGCAGAATTTTAGACGTCAGCAAAAGACTCTCGTTTAAGTCCTTTAGGTAATGTAAGATCCCCTTGTAAAAGATTTGCTTGTAAAGATGTTATTACTTTATCTACATCATAACCCAGTCTTTTTAATTCTTTTTCTGTTGTTTTAGAAATTTTTGCACCTACATTCTGTCCTCCAATCCTTCCAAAGGCAATGGCATTAAATCGAAATGTATACTTATCAACTGTAAATTTGCCAGTAATTTTTGCAGCCATTTGGCTTCCATGAACATTATTGATGTGAACTTTAAGATTCATTTTAGAAATCAGATTTCAACAGCCTTATTGATGTGATCATCAATTAAAAAACTCCAATGTCTATCATCTTCAATTTTAAAATCTTTTATTTTTAGAGGAATTATCTGTTCATCAAGACATTCATGTTTAATTTCTCCATTTTCTTTAATTCTAACTAATTTCCATCTATATTTTCCCTGCTGCAATTTACAGACAATAACGCCCCATTTTGCATCAGGATCAATTTTAGGCATACCTACTAAGTCAGCTAATTCTTCAATTCCCAACTGTTTTTCCTCACAGAATCTTTTCTTACATACACCACATCTCCACACATCAACAGAACCTATGGTACGTTCATCTATGTTAATGTTAACTACACCAAAATAGACTGGCTGATGTTTACATGATTCTGTGTCTATTACCAATGTTGTTAATCTTTAATTAGCATTATTTAGTTCTTGCATCATCATAGGGTTTTTCTAGAATTACCCCCAAATTATCAACGGTTTTGTTCCGTTTGAATTCGATATGTTCTCTTTCACAAAACTTTCTATACATATTCACAGCTGTAAATCTTGGATGCATTGCCTCAAATTCTGTTTCTGTAATATCAATAAATGCGCCCAATGTTAAAAGTTCCTTTGAAGTTTTTAGTGCTTCATTAAAGGAAATATTTAATTCGTCTGAAATTTTTCTAGGAGTCATTTTTCCATTACAAGTTACCAAAAGAAAAACTTTAGCTTGAATAGTATTCAGTTTTATTTCTGAGATAAGATCTTTTTCAAGTTTTGATAGATCAATCATTTTTTATCAATAACTTTTTTGAAATTTTTAAAGAAAATCCCATTGCCAGAAAGTGAACTATTGCACCAATGATTGATGCAAGAATCAAATTATCGAGAACTGCCCAACTTAGAAGAAATGCTATAATTGACGGAATTGTAACAATAATTGCAATTATAGAACCTTTTAAAATAATTTCTTTCAATGAAAGTTTACGAGTTTTATTTTCATTTACCAATAAGCAAAATTCTAAAAAATGGTAATAAAAATCAAAGATACTTTATATTTGGTAAAGATAGATTTTTGATGTTTGGCAAGCTACAAAGGGGCATACTCGAATGAACAATCTCTGAATTTCATCATACCAATCATGGTAATTCTATTCCTTGGGATAATATATGTAATGACTCAAAGATCTGGTTCCGGTTTTGTAAGCTTTATTTTAATTGGAGCAGCAGCAATTACAATGTTTTATTGGGTAAGAGTATTGAAAAAAATAACAAAGGATCAAAAACCACTTTATACTGCAAGAGAACAAGAAACAAAAAATTGGGTATATGATCTCATCAGAGGAGAAGGAGAGTTTGTATTTGTAGCAGAAGTTCCTGGTCCTGAAGACAAAATCGCAGTTAGATTGATTGATGGAATTTTGTATATTCGAGGTTCAGGAGGTTTTTCAAAAGAAGTTCCCATAGAAGGTTCAATTCAAATGCAGATTTTTGATTTTAAGTATAGAAATGGAGTTTTAACTTTAAGAATAAAATAACTAAATACTTTTTGCTAATTCTAATTTTTGTGGGAGATATTTATCTGTTATATTTGTAAGTCCATATTTTGAAAATGCTTCCAACTCTGCTTTTCTTTTAATTCGTAAAAATACATCTAATTCTTTTTTCCATATTCCTTCTTGATACCTCGGATCTTTTTGCAAATCATAACATCTTTTGATGTCAGATTCAGTCATTGGAATTGTAGGGAGTTTGAATTTTTCAATATCAGTAGCCCATACACCTACCCATTTTGCATCAGGTACGGTAAGTTCCCTCAAATGTGCCGCATTTGCAGAACCAGATTTAATTACCATAGCAATGTGTTCTCCATACACATCACCATCGGTTAGAACGATGATTGGTAATCCCATTTCATCATGAAGTCTTTTCAGAAGTGTTCGTGTTGAACGCGGTGCTTGACCACCGGTATTAATAATTATAGATTTAAATTTTTTATCGACCTGTTCCTCAACAAATCTTGTAAATAAACCACCTTTCTCAATTGCAATTACAATTTCTGCACTGGTATCAAGGAGTTCAGAAGTTGTCAAACTAGGTCCTATAGAATATCCATCTGGATGGTTAGAGAGATTCATTGTTTTTCCCTCATATCCTGGAATAGTATATTCTATGTTTAAATCACCAAAAATTGAACTTCTTTCTTCAGGAAATATATGAAAGTCTTCCCTTGGTTTTGACAAAACAGCCTCCAAGTCCACAATTATGTTATCAGATTCTCCCTGATCTTCAAATTCAATTGCAAAGGCTTGAGATGAATAGTAAACATCTCTTAATGTTGAAGATTTTTTCTCTTTAGTAAGCCTGTTTGCAAAAAATGCTAACCACATTAATTGAGTAAAAGATCTTAATTGAGATGAATTTCGTGAGCTACGTAAAGCTGCAGAGTTACCTAGAATATATTGTCTTAGTTTTTTGTCATATACTATATTGCTTACAGATCGACTAGGTACAGAAAATTTTGGAAATTGACCATTATTCAAATCTTCATAAATTTTTGCACCATGAGTTTGAAGGACTTCTAGAACATTCTTCTGTTTTTCTTCAGCTTTTTTACTTAGCCTCTTTGATTTTTCACTTGTTTTCAACTATTGCCTCACCCTCCAACATTTTCTTGTAATTTGGCTCTTTCTTTTTTCCAGCAAGCTCCGTACAGAACTGAGCGATCAATGGAATATATTTTGCATAAAGATTTGCACGCTTTTTAGCCATCTCAACTTGACCCTTCTTTGACATGTATGCTGCAAGTTTTCTAGATAAGAATTGAAGTGCTAATCTCAGTTCACGTTCTATTTCTGGTCTGTCTGCAACGTTTTCTTTTCCTGCAGTTTTATAAGGAATTCTAGTGGAGCAAATATGAGATACAATGATGAATGGCGGATCTCCTTTTACCTTGTATCTACCCCAATCAGTTTCATTCACAACTTTTAGGACCACATCACTACCTTCATCATAAAGTAATGGAATTCTGTTGGCATATCTATAAACATGAGGTCCACCAGATTTAATATCTCCACCATATGCAATTCCCATCTCTACAATAAACGGAAATCCAGAATAAGCAGATGCGGGGCGTTGAACTACAGCTGTAAAATCAGGATTGAAGAATTTTTTTATTCCTTTTTCAAGAGGTACTTCACCCAGGGGTGCAAGACAGCTTGGATCAGGAGACAAGAAATCTTCAAATTTTTGTAATGAATCACTAAGTTGTACTAGTTCTTGATTGGTCATTGTACCCATTCGTTTTTCAGGTTTGAATCCTGCAAAATCTGCAAATTTGACTGCTGTTGTAGGACCTATACGCTGAAATCTTTTTGTTAAAAATGTCGTGAGTGGTTCACCCTGAACAGTATTTGTCAACTGTTTGTAATACTGACTTTCAGGATCGATATCAATTGACTTAGATTGTGAATCGCCAAAATCCCAATAATATAATTTTTTGTTGGGTATATCTAGATCTTCAATTCTAATTTTACGAAGTTTTTCAAAATCCATCTTAAGAAATGACATTAATGCAATTACAACCCGTACTTGACGTGAAAGAGTTTTCCATTTCTTTTTTGCTTTGGCAATAATTGCTATAAAACTTAGATTTTGTTTTGATAAACCCAAGTCTTTTCTAACTTTTTCAATCATAGTATCATCAATAATTGGAATTTCAAATTGGGATTCAACAATCATTCTACGTATTCTTTCAACATCAATTCCATGTGGATGGGGTTTGATTATTGTTGGTGGCGGTGGAATTTCTTTAACAAATCGAGGATGATGAAATTTTTGTCCTTTAGGATCATCAAAGGTTATTGTAGCATACGGAGTGATCAAAGATGTTTCATAAACATAATCTCTAATTTTTGTTCCAGCCTTAGAATAATCACCTTCCAAACAAATGCTAATAGATAAACCATTTTTAGATACCTCCTTTGTAGAATGTTTTAGAATTACAGGTTTGTTTTTTTGAATGTCTAACAATATTTCAAATTCATCTTGGGTTTTTCCATCAGCAGAACTCTTTACAATAACAGGCTTGTTTGTGGTAATTTGACCGTAAAGAATAGCCATTGTTGCACCAAGTCCAAACATACCTCTTGCTTGTTTTAATCCAAATTTGGACCCATACAAAACAGTTCCAAACGCTAGGGGTATGTGCTCGGCATAAACTCCAGGACCATTATCCTTCACAGTTAAAACATATTGTTTTGGATCGGGTTTTTCAGATTCAACTGCTTTGATTGTAAGATGAACTTCAGGGAGAATTCCCTTTTGGTCACAAGCATCTAAAGAATTTTCAACAAATTCTCGTACAGCAGTATAAAGAGAACGTGTTGGATTACTAAATCCAGCTAAATCTCGATTACTATAAAAAAACTCACTAGGAGAAATTTGATTAAATTGTTCTTTAATAGAAGACATCATGATCTTCCCATAATTGCATTCTATCTTGTTTTGCTTTACGATTTGCAGCTTCTAGTTTATTATAAACAGCACCGTGCATACTGCCATTAGAAATAGAAGAGATTGCATCAACAGCTAATCTTAATTTTGTAGTATCACCTATTATCGAAACTGTTTTTCCATAAACAGAGATATGAGTTCCAGTAAGATTTTCCATATTTTTTCTTGCCTTCCCATTTTCTCCTATAATTCGTCCTTTAATCCTTTCAATATTTGAGTTTGATTTGCCTGCAAATTCTCTCAAATCAATTACATGTAATGCATTTTCACCGTGTAACAAAGTCATAGCGTTTTCAGGTGAGAATCCTCTTCCAATTGCAGTTACAATCTCCATTGCTTTGAATGGCTTAATTTTTTCTACATCTCCAGCTGATTTAATCAATACTTCTCCACTTTCTCCATCAATATCCAAATTCACATGACATTGTTGTTCAATTTTGGATTTGATCGTGCCAGATTTTCCAATTAAAACAGCTATTCGTTCATTTGGAATGCGAAGTAATTTTTCAAAGCTCATTTTACAATATCCTCAAATATTTCAGACGGTTCATTTACAGAAATCCCTCTTTTAGCAAAGAATCGCGTAATGTTATTAATATCTCTTTTAAGAAATTCATGAGAATTTGGGTGTCTCAGATCTATTGCAGAGCCAAGATCAAAAATAGTTAATCCTTTTTTTGTTTTGAAAATATTGTATTCTGAAAAATCACCATGTACCAGTTTAGCATTTTTGTATAGATGTTTGATAATGGATATGGACTCTTTATAATCATCATCATCAATTTTGGACTCGAGTAAAATTTTAGCAGGAGACCCATTTTCTCCAATAAATTCCATTGCTAGAACATTATTGGTCACATAAAGGGGTTTAGGAACAGAAATTCCACAATCATAGCACTGAGAAAGATTTCTGAATTCTTTTTTTGCCCACAAATGAACTAAGTTTTTTGTTCCTTTTTTCAATTTTAAAAATCTAGGATCGCCTATAATGTATGGTTCTCTTTTTTTAAAATTAGAAGTACTTACCAAGTAAATTTTTAAGGCAACATCTACATTGTTTTCATCAACAGCCCAAAACAAAAGTGATTCCTTGCCAGCACTGACAGAACCATTAACATAAGCTATGATATTATCTTTAATCATTTTATAAAGTGTCATTACTGTTGGTTTGTCTAAAACTTCATTGATTACCTTACCTTTTTTGAAACCATCGTCAAGTTGTCTCTTTTTTAATTTAGAAATTAATTTTTTATCAAGTTTTGATTCTAATTTTCTACTAATATCATGAGCCAACAAATTAATTTAGAGTAACTAGATAAAATGATTTCTTTTTTAAAAAGAGATCACTAGAATGAACTAAATTTTAAAAACAATTAGAAATGGTATACCAGAAATTTCTTTTACCCCATTCTCTGAACCAATTCCTAGTTCTATTGAGAGGGAGATGGAATTTTTTCCAACCATATTAATGATGGATGATTTTTTGAGTAAGCTCTCAGCTTCCTCCTTGTTTACAAATTTTTCTCCGTAATAGCTCTTACTAATACTCATAGTCAATTTATCTTGAACAATGTCTTTTCCGAGTAAATCAAAATCACAAATATTTAACATCATATTTTTTTGATAATCAATAACTTTTACAGAAAATTGCATTATGCATATTTACCTTTAAGAGTAGATTTTGCTCCACAGGCTTCACATATTAGAAATGAAATTCTATTTTCTTTGACAATTTTTGTATCAGGGCTTTTGCAAGTGTGACATTCCAAGTAATCTTTAACATAGATTTGAAATAAACGTGTAAAATCATCTGGAGCTCTTCTTCCAACAAACATAGCTTTATCACCTAAGCGCTCTGCAGGAACTGCAAATTCTTTTGAAAGATACTGTAATACCTTATCAGGATCCCGCCTTAGCACTTTAGGGAATTCAGAGAAATTACGCAGAAACGTCTTTTGGCCTTCCCACATCACATCAACTATGGGAAGTTCAAACCTAGCAGTGGTTTCTTTTTTTGTGTCACCTATTTTATTCTGAATTCTTTTTAACAGGTTTTCATACTCGGATTTGGTCACTAATATTTAGTGCACATCACACCCTATATGGGTTTAAGGCTAAAAGTTAGAAACCCTCGTGAAAAATAATAGATTCGAACCAGAAGAGAATTAAAAATCAATAAAATAACTCAAATTAGATTTACAGAAACTGAAATTTCTATGATAGGAATGTGTTCAAAATGTTATTCATCAGGAGTCTCTCTTGTGTTAGATGAGGAATCATTTCAGGCAGTTTGTGACAAGTGTAGAAAATAAAATTTTGAGGTATTTTGATCATTTGTTTTCAATCAAGGTAGTTCTTCATGACCTCTTTTGTATCCTGAGAACTTGCGATATTCGTAATCAGAGAGTTGGGTTTCACAACCTTCCTGATCAATTTCATGTATAATAGAATAGATTTCTCGTAATATGATTTTTCCAATTTTGGATACTAGTTTTTATGAATTACTAAACTAGACAAGTTCAATCCTAACGTATTCGAACCTAACAGTAAGTTTTAAAATTACACCTCTTATGTAGTAAAAAACCAATCTATTGTCATTAACGGAGTGTATACCATTATCTCTAAACATTTACAGATTCAAAATAATGTCATATCTAGCACAAATTCCAGTAATGGTAAATATGCAAAGATTTGAATCATCATAGGTTTATGTAACAAAATTTAATCCTCAGTTAAGTACCGTTACCGGGATTAGAGCGCAAGCGTTCAGTTCTCTGAAATTTTTACTATCTCTTGTAACTTCCTTGGATTCAATGCATACTGTGGTCCATACGATGTGGGATGCATTAAAACTGGATTTTGTCTTACAAGTTTCTTTAGTTGTTTATCTACCTCACCTTTGACATGAGAAGGAAAACCAGTTTTGAGATTCTGTAATGAGATGTGTTTTGCGCCAATCCTATGATCTAAAAACATCTTTTTTAGAATCTGTTTTGATACTAAATCCAAACTGATAATATTTAGAATTTCAAGTTATTTAATTAATATATAATATTTTATACAATATCATATATAGTTTTAAATAATTGTTTTATGTATTATATGATAAACATGACTGCATTACAAAAAGAGATTACAATAATTGCAGACACTAAATCTAAAAAGAAAGCACTAGAGTTAGGTCCACTAGAATCAGTATTTTCATGCAGTACATCCAAAGTATTGGATTTTATGATTACATTTTCTGATTGGGATTATTCAATTACAGATATTGGAAAAAATTCTGGATTGTCATTTAAAACTGGATTTGATGAGGTAAAAAAACTAGAATCTCAAGGAATTTTGGTGAAAAACAGAGTTGTAGGCAAGGCAATCCTGTACAAGCTCAATACAAAGTCAGAACATGTTCAAGACATAATGAAATTGGCGTGGAATATTGCAAAGAATAGAGCAGTAGCAGGAGTTGGGGAAAAATCGAGCACACCTAAAAGAAAATCAAGAGGTAAGAAATGAATCCTAGTCTTTTTAAATTATTGGAGAATATTTAGATATGAATAACACATTGACTCAAAACCCATATGTAACCAGATTTGAAGAAATGCTAAAACCCCTCAAATCAAAACTATCAAAATTAGAGATAAAGTTGGATTCTATCAATGACAACCACCCACACAAACAATAATCCAGATTGAATGTTTTAGAGGAGATAAGTAAAACAAAACAAGAAATCGAAAATACTGAAAAGAATTTAGAATGTTCCAAAACAATTTCAACAATTCGTTCTGATAAAGTACCATCTAACATTCCGGACCACAATGTTTGGAATGATTGTTGGTATGATCAGGAGAGGAAGTTGTATGTTACTTACAATAAACATTTTGAAACTTTAGATGATGTACATCAAAGAGAACATCAAATAACTTATTCAAAAGAAACTGGTGATAATGGATTGGTCTTTAAAGAAGAAGGTATCAAATTCTTGTTTGGATATCCTTCAATTAGAATAGATTATGATGATGGAACATCTGCTAATTTCTTATTGCCAACTATGACTGACAACATGTTAACAGAGGAAGTTGTAAAGACTAGATTGCGCCCAGAATCTAAAGAAAATTCGATAATATACAAAACAGAATCTGAATCATGGATAACTATTGGAACAAAAGGTCTAAGTCTTTGTGAAAAAGAAAATGAAATATCTGACAAGTTAGAACTATATCCAAAAGTACCCATTGAGGAATTAAAGACACTATACGGAAGAAAATAGAATTTTTATTCTCATTTTCAATTGAAGGTGATTCATCATCATGAACAGTTTGAACAATCTCCATATTACTCAAATTTTCTCTTACAATCTTTGTTTTTGGCTGCCTGTCACCTGAAATGTATTCTAGCTTAATTTGATCTAAAACATCACTTAATGGTTGGTGTGATTCCAGATGAACCTGCATGACTGACATGTCTACCGTCTGTCCTTCAACAGTTATTGGAACCATCCTTCGAGACATTGTAATTTTGATTCTGTCTTCAATGACTCTTAGAATATCAAAGAACTGACCCATCTTTTGTGCCTGATTTTCCTCTGATAGATGACAAAGTTAGTTGGGATTATACTATAGCTGTACTTGAATTGGTTTGGATTATTTTCGGTTTTTACTGATTTGTAATTTTGATTGTTCTGTTCTCGTTTGTTATTCTTTTTCCTCTTTGAAAGGATTGAAATCGATTTCACAACTATAGAATCTTGAATTTAATAAAAGGAGGAAAAATTTAGAAGAACATCATTTTGAGATTCACATAAATCACTTAGACAAATCAGTAGTAAAGAGAATTTTTTTCTCTTTACTACTGATAATGAAGACTATAATACAAAATAGGCAGTTCTTGCTCAAAAACTTTTATTCTAACTATGAGTTAAACTAATAATGAAATTAACTACAAAAACAACGACATTCTTTTCAATACTGACAGTAACTATTGTAAGTCTTGTTCTGATGACAGCAACTCCTACTGCATCTGCAGAAACCATGGTAAGTGTACCAGCTGGTACTTCTGTTCCAGGATGTGAGGAGACAAACGAATGCTACATTCCATATGAGGTAACAGTTGATGTTGGGGAGACGGTAACCTGGTCAAATGACGACGCTGCAGCCCACACCGTAACCAGCGGAACTGCCACTGACGGTCCTGATGGAATATTTGATTCCAGTCTGTTCATGGCAGGAACCACATTCTCTCATACATTTGAAGAAGAAGGTACATTTGACTACTTTTGCATGGTTCATCCATGGATGGTAGGAGCAGTAACTGTAGGAGCAGCAGCAGGAACCGATGATGGTGGAGACGTTGCTGTTGACAGCGACAGTACAGATACTACTAGTGATTCTGATAGTGAAGAACTAATGGTAGAGATTGTAACAGGTGAGGCAGCTCAAGACCAAATGCTATCAATTGATGTAACCTTTACAACAATTGACGGAATGAGTGTAGAGCATGTCAACTATGACATCATGGCAACCCAAGGAACAGAAACCGTTCTTGATGACAAAGGAGTGCATGATCATGATGGAGTCATGAATCACATGACTGCACCACTGCCTGCAGGAGCATCTGATGAGATGCCAGTAGACATTACTGTGACATTTAACGGATTTGGTGTTGAAGAGCCATTTACAGGTCCAACAGGACAAGTGGCAACAAAACAGGTAGTTCCAGAATTTGGAACAATTGCAATAATGATTCTAGCAGTTGCAATCATATCAATAATTGCAGTATCTGCAAAGTCAAGACTCAGTATAATGCCAAGACTGTAAAAAACACAACTTTTTCTTTTTATTTTTGTATTATTGTTCTAACTATTTTCTTATCAGAGTGCCACGCCAACAAATGAATAACACCAACAATCCCTGCAAGTATTGCACTTGTCTGATAATCAAAAAATAATCTTACTCCAAACTCCCGTGGAAATATCAAAGATGGAATAAACAAGACAAACGATGTTTCTATCAATAATTGTATTAGAATTGCAATTCGTGGTCTATACTTTTGATATAGATTTCTAAAAATTACATTGTATTCATGCAGTACAATCAAACTCTTGATAGGCAAAGTGATTCTCATATCCATAATCATCGATATGACCCAAACAGAATACAAAGAAATTATCAAAAACGTTGGTAACTCAGGTCTGTCAAACCACCAAATGTAAAAAAATAGAGGAGACAGCAACAACGAGTAAAACATTACCAAAAGCATTGTCTGTTTTTGAGGTTTTTTGGTAATGTACTTCATTGTTACCATCATTGTTGTTTTTTGGCGATTGTTTTGTTGTTTTTTTCAGGAAAACCTGACTTGGCAGTTCTGTGTTATATAGTAATTGGACTTACTAGTATTCTATATTGCACCCCTTTGTAGGCACCAAAGCCTATGAATGCAAGGCCAATTAATACGAGCAGCATACTGTATCCGTCACCTACGATTGTTTTGACCGCATATGTCAAAAATACAGAGTCATTACCACAGTGGTTTCCAGTTATGCCGCCCAGTATGGTATCTTCTTCAACACATAGCTCAGCAATGTTCAATCCTAGCACGTCAGGCACGATTGTTGCAACTATAATGACTGCAACCAAAGCGACTGCCAATTTAGCAATGAATCCACCAAAGGATTCGCCTTCTTTCAGGTCTCCTGATCTACTTTTCAGCATTAATTGTAGGTAATGAATTTGATAAAAGACAAGAAATTCGAATTATTTTTAGAAAAATTGTGTTTTCTGATTTACTAAAAGGATCAATTAATGTTCATAATACTTGTTGATATCAAATCGTTATTTTTGCCAACTTATGGCAGCTGCATCTAAAAAGAAAACAGCAACAACAAAAGGAAAAGCTACAAAAAAGAAATCTAAATAATAACAATAAGAAATTAAACTAATTTCTTTTTTCTTTTTATTTCTAAAATTATTCATCTATAGTTGTCTTAATGTCATATTTTGCAGATTTGTCCAAAAGAATAGAAATCATTGAATTGTTTTTAGATATTATTTTGTTAGATTCTAGTTTTTTATCATCTAATAAAATTGATACATGTTTTTGTAGAAAGTCTGAATTCTTTTGATCAACAGATAAATTACTTTTTGAAGTTGTTAGTGAATTTAGTAATTTATTAATTGAATTTGGAGGATTGTTCTTTTTTGTCTTTATTGGAGTAATGTGTAACATATTTTCTGGAGTTAATTCTATTTTAATTGAATAGTTTTTGTCATTGTTAGATGGTACAACATTTTGTTTTGTTTCAGTTGATTTCTTTTTGAAGTGATTCAAATTGGGAGATAATCTTTGATAGTGTTTTGTCATTGTTTGATTGAATCTCAAAACTTTGAGTGTTAGTATTTTGATTATCTTTTTGTTTCTTGGAATTTGGTTTTTTACTTTTTTGCATATATTCTGGTTTCTTTGAAAGAGATGTTCCTCTAATTAAAAACAAAATCACACTTTTTAACATCTGATCTGGCGTCATTATCTTGGTGTTTGGCAGACCTATGCCTAGAAATATTGCAAAAAGCATTCCAGGCACTATGATATTGTCTGTAATTGCACAAGCTGAAAATACAGTCAGTATGCCTACCACCAAAATTCCTAGTTGTCTTAGTAACACCTTGCCTACAGGTAAAGACAGTGCCTTTTGGTGTAAAATGGAATCATTTTCAAATGCTACCAACTCTACGTGTCTCATCAGATTTCTGAAATATTATGGTCATTTGCATAAAAGGAAGTAGATGGGAGAACCTAAAGTTCAAACGAATTTTGGAATGGCTAAACGGGTTAGATATGTTATTGGTTCTCCCAGACAATATTAGCTGTGGATAAACAAAAATGTAATCTAACAAAACCCGCACGTCTGTTTAATCAATATTAAAAACCAACAAACATTATTGTTCTTTTTTCTTGATGTTTATTGTAACGTTATCATCAAAATGAATTATTTTGATTAGTGAATCTGATTTAGAATTATCAGATGATTTCAAACTATTACTTTTGAATTTCTTATAGTAAGCAAATCCCCCAACTATAACTATTAACAACAAGACAAGACCAATTAGATTGGTAACGGATGAATCGTTATCTTGAATGGTATCACTATCATTCTCTGATTCAAGTATGTTTTCAACTATAATATCCTCTTCTTCTATTATTTCATCAACTATGATATTGTCATCTACATCTTTTGGAATAATTTCATCTGTTGTATCATCAATTAGAGTATCAGTATCTTCAACTGAATTATCATCTTCTTCAATTATATTAGATGAAACAAAAGATATCACTTCAAATTCATACTCTTTGAATGGTTCTACAACGTGAGCTGAACTGTATAAGATTCCTGATAATGGAAATGGAAATTGTGACGAAATCAGATAAAAATTGGTTACATTGTTTGTATCTTCTTCTCTTAGATTGTTATCAATAATGTCAATCTCATATCCCACTTTGTAAACATCAAATGTCTTTTCTGTTCTAGTTAGTTTGTTTTGAGAATAGTCCACAACATTTTGAATTGTAGAAAATTCCAAATTTTCCTCTAGAACTTCCATGTACGGATTGATTTGCATTTTGTCCACATATTCAGTTACCTCGCCCCACTTGATTCCCTGTTGTAGGAATTTGGGTTCAGATGCAGTGTATTTGGCGATTGAAAGTATCGTATTTTTTAAGGATTGAGTATATCTTATGGTGTCAGGATGGATAGTATCAGCTGATCTGACTTCAAAATTATCAGAATCAACATGAAAGACTGAGCGTCTTATGGAATTGTCTGCGCCTAAAATATTGCTGATTGATGCCTGAACTACCCAAATGTCGCTGTTAATCTGGTTTTCATCCGAATTTAACAGAGTGACAAAATCTAATTTTATAATATAACAAAGACTGGAATTGTGTTTCAAATCTTTTGTAAAGTAATGATAGTTTTCAGCTGAATAGTTCATAATTGCAGAAGGGTCACAAATCTTGTAAGTGTAAGAATCTCCAACTGACAGATTCTTTCCTAATTGCCACATATTGTTCTGATATAATGCAGAAATTTGTTCATTGTATGATTGTGGAGTCAAAGCGTAAACATTTGGAATTATGACATCAAATATTAGTCCAATTGTAGTTACAACGATTACAAATAGTGGAAGATAGATCTTGATCTTTTTCACAAAAGAATAAGTAGAATTTCTTTAAAAGGAAAAAAGAAAAGGGAAAAATTTAGGCAAATAGTGTGGTCTCTATCTTTTGGACGGGGTGTTTAAAGATATCATTGTGAATTTTGGCAGTATTTTCTTTGGCAAAGAGGAGATTACACCTGTAACATTTCCAGACAGTTGTAATAGTTTGCAATGATCTGGTATTTCATTTAGAGATTTAACATTAACGTATGAATCATCACTAATCAAAAGATAACACAAAACGATCCCACAGAGGATTATGGAATTACCCGCTCTCTATATTCTAGTTTTGTAAAATATGATAACCTGTCTGCCATTTGGGGCTGTCACCAAGTACTAACCGGTTTTGGTCTTAAGCTCCAAAACTATAATCTTCTTCTTTCTGTTAATGTTCAGAATGATTTGATTCTCATCATTCCAGTTTAATCTTTTGATGATATCATGAGGAATGTTGATTCTGTGTTGAAGGTATTTTGTTTTGTTGTCTTTTCCAAGATATGTTCTGTGTTGTAGTTTGACTGATTTCATAAAAAACACTTGAATATTTTAAAAGTTATGACTAACTAGTTGAGGGTTTGCTCAAAAAATTCCAATGTCTTTTGCCATGCATCCTTTGACTCATCAGGTGCATATCTGTCACCAGAGGGATTTGCAAATGCATGATTCACTCCTGGATATATGGTGATGTTATTCTCAATTCCGACTTGATTTAATGCAGATTCAAATTCATTTACTTTCTCTGGCGGAATTCCAGAGTCAAGCTCTGCAAATATGCCCAATACTGGCCAGTTGATCTTGGATAACTCTTCAGCATCTGTTACCAGCTGACCATAATAGATTACAGTCGCATCCATTTCATCATTGTTTAGAGCCAGATTCAGTGACTGCCCACCACCAAAACACCACCCAATAGAACCCAAACTGGATGGAGAATGATTTTCTTCCAGATATGATACTGCAGTATTCATATTCTCAGTCCACTGTGACTGCTCAAAAGAGATTCGAAGCTGTCTGGCTTCGTCTGCAGTTGTCCCAACCTGTCCATCGTACAGGTCAACTGCAAAGACAACATAACCGTGTGATGCCAATTTTTCTGCCATATCTTTGATATTGTCATTTAGTCCCCACCACTCATGAATCATAATTATTCCAGGATATTGTCCATCTGCTGTAGGTTTTGCCAAATATCCGTTAGAATTTCCATAGTATGAAACATTAGTTGTCTCCACATCTAACTCTCCTGTTTCAAATATCACAGAATTGTTATTGTCACTTTTCTCATAGTCTGGCAACACATGTATTGCCCATCCACGTTCAATTAGTTTTTCAACCGATGTTGGTTTGATGCATGCAGGATTTCCATTTGAGAATTTTAGTACAAGTTCCAGTCCTTCAGTACATGTTACATTGGCGGGTTCAATACCTTCTTGAATCTGTTTTAGAGGTGGTGGAAAAAAGGCAACACCATATGACAAATCATACAATTGAGAGGAATAAACTATTGATAAAATTACAAAGACAGTTGCAATAAATGATATGTTCACAGATTCTGTTTATTCTTATGATATTTTACTTTTAAGATGAATATCTATCAACAACAAAAAACCGAGACTATGAGGAGGATTGTTCTGAAGATTGTTGTGATTTCCTTTCCTTAAATGGACATGACTTTCCGTCCTTGTATTCTCCTTTTTCGTCTTCACCGTCAGGTATTGCATCACTAGTAGTCTGTGCAACTGCAACATTTAATGGAGATGCAATTGCAAACACAGCTGCTAGTGCTATTACTAGAGCAAATGTCATTGTGGTTTTATTCATGTACCAATACAGTATGACATCTTTGAATTTAAGGATTGTTTAGTAATTGTACTAAATTAATTTTATTGTGACTGACATAAGCATGCTTGAATAATGGCCGAATCAGTAATCAGACAGTCAATATTTCATGATGTGGCACACTTTGGAGTACGGATTACAATTGGCCTGATATTTATCATGCATTCACTGGGCAAGTTTGAGCCTGGTTTCTTGGGATTCTTAGAAAGGTTGGGATTGCCACCTGAGATGCAGTTTCCAATAGCTCTGGCAGAATTTGTGCCCGGGGTCTTGTTGATGATTGGTGGACTGACACGGATTTCAGCAGCTTTGCTTACAGTTGTGATGCTTGGCGCCATCTTTGTAGTAAAGGAAGCCGAAAAGTTTACTGGTCAGGGTGGGACGGAACTGGATATACTGTTGCTTGCAGGATGTCTTGTGATAGTTGTGATCGGCCCTGGAAGAATCTCAATATCTTACATATTAAAGAAAGTACCAAGATTTTTGCAATAACTAACTTTGTTCCTTGTATTTTTTGACAATCCAGTATATTGCAAGAATCATCAACAAAAACACTAAAACCATGATTATCCATGATTTTAGCACTCCATCAAATATCAGATGTTGTGGATCAGGTGGTTGTGGATTTAATGTTACTTCATCAATTTTAGGTAAAGTTGCAGACGCTTTACCATCCCAAATGTTAGTTGCAATAATTTCTAGTTTATCTAATTGATACTCTTGTGGTACTGAAATAGTGCAGATATTTTGAGATTCAACCTTAAAACATTCTGGTAAATCTTCTTCTGTAATTATAACATCATTAATCTTTAATGATTTTATTTTTCCAAAATTATCATTATACTGATACAACAAAACTCTAGGATTTACATCATCTCTTTTGATGTCTAACATGTTATTATCATCCATGTTAATTTGATATGAATAATCAATTGAAAAATCATACCAAGTCTGATCAAATGTATTTGTAATCTCATCAACTCCATCATTTGCAGTAATTTATATTGTAAATGGCGATAGTGCATCCAAACCAGTTGTCAATGGAATTGGTAGTATTGCATCTTCTGTATCTAGTATATACTTGTCTGAAATGTCTGTCACATCATCATTTGAAAATGTTTGATCTTCTATTGTGTTGTATTGTGTAAATGATGAAAGAACTCTTCTTGTTTTATCTATCGATACACTGCCAAATCCAGAACTTTCAAGATCATCTAAAGTATAGATGTCATGTCCATTAACCACAACTATTGGATTCTTGTCTACATCAAGTCCAGTTATTATCTGTGAAAAACCGTCATCTTGAGTATCAAACAAGATTTTGTCATGCATGTATCCATCAATGTATTGCGTGCCTGGAATGTCCAATCTAGGCATGATTTCTAAAACTATTTCGATAGAATCATCTTGATTTCCTTCTGCATTGACAGCTTTTGCACTCAAAATATTGTAAAAGAAGCTTTCAGTATACATGTATTCTGTATTGGTAATGTGAGTAACTTCATGTCCCGCAAAATATGATGACTGTAAGGTATCAAACACAGTAGCATTTTCAAATCTTGGAATGTTTAGTACAGGATCCACCAAAACATCATACAAACCTGGATAGTCAAACTTGATTTTGCCATATCCAGATTTTACAAAGTTTGCAGTTTGGTGTTGTTCTACTTCAAATGGCACCATGTTTGGAAATTCAGTTTCAATTAGTTGGTCTGCAATTTCTTCAGATTTTTTTACAGGTAATTCATTAGTTACCATTCCAACGTTATGTGCCTCGTCCCAAATCAAATCAACAGAATCAGAATATTCAGTTCATTAAAATATCTATAATCCTATTCTAACATATTGTCTGAAACAAAACCATCATCTCTTTCAGAAACCATGGAAAAACATACCATAAACATGGTAAAGAAGTTAGAATCACAAATGCCACTACATATTAAGTCATTTTCTGATTTTTCAAGAGAATACATGAAATTATTAGAGGAAATCTATGATATTGGTTATACTATAGAAAACAAGATGTTTGGAAATTGTGGTATGGATGAGAAAACAATTGGTATGTTGGATAACTATTTGGATGTGGGTTCCAAGTTTTTCACGTTTCAGATGGATATATCAAATCAGTTTTTTAAAGAATATTTGAAGATGAGACTATCTGTGATGGAGTCATACAATTCATTTTTACACGAGTTTTCTAAAAATATCAACAACAATGATACAGAGAAGACAGACAAGGAAATAAAGTTATGATTTATCTTTTAGAATATTCACTTTTTGAAAAAGGATTGTAATTCATTTTGTAAACTAGAATTTGAGATTAAAGATTTGATTATGGTATGTAATAGTATAATTGCGAACTTTTGAATGAACTGTCCCAATGAACTATAAAATCAGAATTTTGGGGCAAATTTGTGCCTAAAATGAGGCTAATTTGGTTAGAAATCAAATATGTCATGATAATTGTGGAACAGTCTGGACAGCTCGACAGTCTGGACTTTCCTTAAATGAAATTTAACATTTCAAATTATGGAGAAGATAGAATCATTTCTATCCATCAAAAAACCTTGGATTGGAGGAAATGGAGACACGATATATCTTGGAATTCCTGTCAATATTGTAAAACGATTACAGATTTCAGAGAATAGTTACTTGATGATTGATCTGATTGAGGATTCAATAATTGTAATGAAAAAACATGATCCGCAATTTACAAAAAATGAAATCAACAGAGTAATGTCACATCAAGATAGTCCAATTGATAAACCAATTACAATTAAAGAGAAAGAACCTGATGATGAAGAGGAATTTGTCAATCCTCTAAAAGATCTTGAACTGTAAACATAACTTTGTAAACACAATGTTAAACAACAAACACCTTAACATTTTCTGTATCATCTATTTGTTTATCATAAATCTCTTGTAATTTTGGACTAGATGACCACACATGACACATATCAAATCCCATCTTTTTCTACTTTCTCATGTTGTATATGGCGTGTTCTGGATGGCTGAGTAACTCACTTGTTGATTCAATTTCTACGCTGATTGACTTTTCAGTATCAAAACTATAGGCTATCAAATCAGTTCTGTCCTCATTTTTTTCAATCTTTTGTAATGCTAGTGTTACAAACAGTCCCATATCTAAATAAGATTTGACTGCTTTTTGCGTAACTTGAGGAATGTCTTCAGCTGTTCCAATCATTTTAGGATCAAATGTAAAATAATTCTTGACAGTTTTTTTAGATAGAGAATACTTTGAATTTCTGGTAGAATTGTCAGCTTCTAATAGACTATCTTTTACCATATTTTTTAGAATTAATACAACATCATCTCGAGTCTTGGCGCCCAACTTTTCAGTTATTTCAGTTAGTTGTAATGATTTTTTCTTGTATAAAATCAACATGATTTGTTTTATCTTGTACAAATTGATGCCACCATTTCGTTCCAGTTTTTGAATATATCAAAATAATACAAGAGACATTATTTTTGAGGTGTTGATTATATGCAAACTCCATAAACATTGAGATCTTACTGTACGGAGGATTCATGAAAAAGTCTTTGGTTATATCATAATTCTTATCAAGACAGTTCTGTTCTTTTGTGATGTAATTGTCAATTACGTGATTTGTATCACTTGCACATATGTCAATTTGTGGGTAAATATTGTATTTTTTACACATTTTTTCAAACAGTTCTTTTGGTGTGCCGTATTCGTCTTGAATGTGAATAGATTGTAGTATTTTTCAAGTAATTCAATGTTAGTTGAAGAGAACTCTCGTTGGATTTGAGCAAAACTATGGTCAATCTTCCTTTCAAAGTTGTGAATGTCTCTTTTCTTTGAGAGTGTCTTTATTTTCTGATTTACCAATATACAATTAAGGTGTTTGAGGGTTTTAAACAATGTCTAGGTAACCCTATATGGGTTTTTGAAAAAGAGAAATCGTGGACTTGTGTTAGTAATTATTCCATCTTCCCTATTCGGAAAACATTAGTTCCACATTTTGGACATGTGCCTTTTACAGCTGGACGCCCATTCTTTAGTTTAGTTTCTTTGGGATCTTTGATTTCCCTTTTAGCTCTGCATTTTACGCAATATGCTTCAACCATTCTGAAAATTGTCAAACTTGGTGGTATTTAGGAAGAGGCTGTGAAAATTATTTCACTATAGACTAGATGTGTGTAAATTTTTCAGAAGGATATTAACTGAATACTATAAAGAAATTCAATTATTATCATAGTTTTTTTAATAATTTTAAAAAGAATTTCATTAGAATAGATTTTTTTTAATATTTTTTAAAGGAGGACCAAATTTATGACAAGTTCATCAGTTATAAACTCCTTATTTCAATTAACCACGAAATGGCTTCAAAAAAAGGAGTTGTAGTCACTGTAATAATTTTGGCAGTAATTACAGGATCTAGTTTTCTATTTTGGGTAATTCCTCAGGAAACTGAGTCAATTTTTGTGGTTTCAGATTATGAAAATTATCTAGATGGTGTAAAAAAAATCCATGAAGTTTTACAAGAATCAATAGACGATGAATTCAAAAATCTTTTGGATGGAAAGATTACTCCAGATGAGTATATTGGAATTGCTGAAGTAACAACATCTCAAGTTACCGCAAAAATAAGTGAATTTGTAACATCAAAGCCATCAGAACCATGGCAAGAAAGTTACATTAGCTATATGGATGCTCTTAAAAAATTCAATTCATATATTGTAGAAACTAAAATTTATGCAAATTTGATTAAAGATAAAAGTGATCAAAAAGAAATGACAGAAATTTTTCAAAAGATAGAGAGGTTAAGAGACGAAACGAAGGAATTGGTAAAAAAATCAGATAGTATGAGACCATAATCAACCTCAAAACATAACTATAACATTTTTAAAAGTTGGAAACTGTTAAAAAGCAATTTCACAAATATGAAAGAAATGTCTCAAAGTTCTGACAGGGTAGAAAATGACGTTAATGTATCTGCAGCCAATAGATTACTAGTAATTTGTGTGGATAGGGATAATGATGTAGGTGAAAAAACAGGCATCATTACCCCAGTGATAGGAAGAGATTCATGTATTGAGGCAGCTCAAAGATTAGCATTAGAAGATCCTGAAGATGCAGACTCCAATTCCATATTTGCAGCAATAAAGACATACGAGGATCTGATTAGCAAAGGATACAAA
>JAOTTW010000012.1 GCA_029864235.1 Candidatus Nitrosopumilus sp. | reverse complement strand
ATCAGAGTTAGAATATGCCGAAGGATACAGGGCAAGAATGGACGTTCTTGAAAGCAAGATGAAGCCAATGGAGGGAGCCACTTCCAGCGGTGAGAAGAAGGAGAACTATGAAGATCCTGACTAGTAGAAGGTTCTATTCAAACTAGACAAAATCAAGCCAGAATAAGGAAATTCATCTAAAATAATGAATGTGTCAGACAACTTCTAAAACCTCAAAATAAGAAGAAAAAGTTACAAGATGAGTTTTATTACAAACTGGATAAATTTTTGTAAAGAATTTATACTTAACAATCTTTTAATTGATAATTTTTTCACGTAATTTAGTGAAAAGAGATTTTACTAGAGTTTTTTTAATTTTATCAGTATCAAGTACATTACTTGTATTTTTGTTAGGACTTTCCAGTTTTAATTTTGTCTTTGCACAAGAATCTCGAGACTCTAATTTTTTAGAACGATTATCATTTCAAATTGAAACTGCTTCTTGGGATAAGACACAGTTTTGTAAAGAAACAGAAGATATACTAGAACAAAAAGGAAAAACAATTGGACAGTTAATATGGATAAGCAGAGATATTAACGAGCTAGATGAATTTATTAAAAATATTACATACAAAGAAGAACAAATAATATTAGAATGCTTGAAAGATAAACTGCCTGAAGTAAAATCCGAGCTAATAGTAAACAAAATTGGTTTTTTAGAAGGATTGAATAATCACAAGGCGAAAGGAAAGGTTAGCACTTTAACCATTGGAACGGATGACTACTTAAGGTTGGATTATTTTGAGATAGATTATGATGCTGCTAAAAGCATACCAGATCTTCACATATACGTGACAGATTCTAACTTTATAGATTCTAAATGTCCAGAAGACAAATACTTGGGAAAAGTTAAAACGAAAAAGGGAAACAAAAACTATCCTATATCTGAAGACTTAGATTTTGACACCATAATATTGTGTGATAAGATTTCAAATAATGTATTTGCAAAGGCAAATCTACAAAACTTTGTCATAGATCCATTTTTTGAACTAAATAGTTTACAGGATATCAAAGGTTCAAAAATAGAATCAAAAATAATTGAGGAGAAAACAGGAATTCTAACAGGGGTTAATGGAGTACAAGCAAAAGGAGTTGCCAAGGCTTCCTATGAGGAAGATTTGGCCAGATTAAATTTAGAGGATATAGCTATTAGCGATGGGAAAAGTTTCGGATTATATATGACAAAAGATGGCAAAGTCAAAAGATCCAGTGATTGGACAATGGGTCCAAATGGATCTGTTTTTGTAAGCAATACCAATATGGATGAAATTCTTCGCTATGATGTTGATACGGGTAGGTTCATTGGGGTTTTTGTAAGCTCAGAAAACAACGGAGGACTAGAGGGACCAAAGGATCTTGTGTTTGATCCTGATAATGAATATCTGTATGTAAGTAGTTTTTTGACTGATGAAATTTTTCTTTATGATGCAACAGGCCGTTATCTAAGTAATGTCAGTAACGATCTTCTTCAGAGACCAATAAATATGAAGTTTGATAAAAATGGGAATTTCTTGTATGTAGTGAGTTCAGATAACAATAGTGTTCTCAAATTTAATGTAAAAACAAATCAGCATGAGGATAAACCTGAACTTGAATTTGTTAAAGTATATGATTTAAGTAACCAGTATCCAATATTTGCAAACCCATCAGCAGTAGCAATTGATGGCAATGATCAATTCTATGTAAGTAGTGCAACAGAAAACACAATTTTACGCTATAATTCAGTAGATGATAAATTTGATATTTTTGTAAGCTCAGAAAACAACGGAGGACTAGAGGGACCAAAGGATCTTGTGTTTGATCCTGATAATGAATATTTGTATGTAAGTAGTTTTTTGACTGATGAAATTTTACGCTATAATGCAAAAACAGGGGATTTTGTAGATAAATTTGTCAGTTCACAAATTAGCGATTTGATAAGCCTGAAATATGCAGCAATTGGTCCTAGGGGATTTTATTTAAGTGACTCAGAAAATGGAAACATTTTACTTTATGATTCAAAGTCAGGAGCAGTTGTTGATGAATCTTTTATAGTGAAAGGGGTTGGGGGACTAGATTTTCCCAAAGCAATCATATTCGGACCAGACAAGAACAAACCTTCCTATGTATATGTTGCAACTGCAGATAATAGAATTCTTAGATTTGATGCAAATACAGGAGATGTTGTAGATAAAAAACCCTTTATTTCATCTAAAGGAGAACTTTCAGGTCCAGAAGGAATGACTTTTGGTCCAAATTGTAGTACGAGTTTGGATAATTGCTATCTTTTCGTAAGCGGGAAAAACAATTCTGTTGTACAATATTCACTTAATGGAAATCTGATAAATGAGCGTTTCATAGACGACAGTGAACTAAGAAATCCCCAGTCTCTTTTATTTTTAAATCAAAATTTATTGGTTGCAAATTTTGATACGGATGAAATACTTCAGTATAATGGTGTAACAGGAGAATTCATTGATAGTCTAAAAATTACAAACGGATTGAGTGGGCCTACTGGAATGACATATGATGAAGAAAATAGCATACTCTATATCAGCAGTAGTAACAACAACCAAGTTTTGAAATATTACGTGAAGGAAAATAAAACAGATATCATCTCTCATGCAGACAATTTAATGAAAAAACCTCAAAATTTACTACTTGATGATAGATCTAATCTTTATGTCGTTAGCGAGGCGACAAATAGCATACTTCGTTATGACACAAATTCAACAGATGCGATTCAGGAATTTATCACTGATAGAAGCAAAGACCTGGCCATGCCAAAAGATATTGGGTTGTTTGATGCAGATGATGACAAAATTTACGATGAAGTATGTGTCAATGATCTTAGGGTAAATTCCATAAAATGCTATAACAGAGAAACAGGATACTTTGAGCGTTTAATGGTAGTTCCGTTTAATCGGGGTATTGTAGGAGTTGAAAATTCAGTAGTTGGTCCAGACGGAGAACTTTATGTGAGTAATACCCTGTTTAATCGAATAGACAGACATGATGGATTAACAGGCCTGTTTGGAGATGTTTTTACAAATACATCCAAGGAACCATTACAAGGACCACGTTATCTTGCACATGATTCTGAAAACTATCTTTATGTAACAAGTAATAACAATCATCAAGTTATAAGATACAATACCATTACTGGAGAATTTGTTGATGTTCTAGTTACTGAGAAAAAAGGAGGCCTGAGTTCACCTCAAGGGATTTTAGTTGAAGAATCTTCTTTGTATGTCAGTAGTAATGACAATCACAGAATTCTAGAGTATGACAAAAAGACAGGTGAGTTTCTAGGCGATTTCATTCCATCCCGTAAAGGCGATTTAAAACAACCTAGAGACATAGTGATGGACGAAGGAAAAAATATCTATGTAAGCAGTAATGAGAATCATAAAATCCTGAAATATGACTCAACAGGTAGTTTTGTGAGAGAGTATGTAAATGAGGGCGATGGTCTAAAACATCCAGAAGGGCTTGAATTTGGAAAAAACTCGCTTTATGTGAGTAGTCAAGAAGAAAACAAGGTTTGGGAGTTTACTGAATTCGATAATGGAATGGTAGGCAAAGTTTTAATTGATGAAAACTATCTTGATAAACCAAGAGGTTTGTTATTTGACAAACAAACCGAGATTCTTTATGTTGCTAGTGAAGGGAATAACAAGATATTTTCATACAACACAATGAATGGAGATATTGAGGAAATTACATCAATAACAAAAAGTGGAAAACTAAATCGGCCATATGATTTAATTTTGAGAAACGAAAATTCAGATAAAACTATTTTTTATATTTCCAATCTTGACAACAACAACTTGTTATATTTTATTCCTCAGGAAGATACAGTTGAAGTTTTCAATCCAGGTAATACCGGAGCAGTAACTCCTACAGGATTGACATTTGGACCAGACAATATGCTCTATGTATTGAGTGAAAAGAATAATGCCATTTACAAGTATGATGGAACCAGAGGAAATCTTTTAGAATTATTTGCTGTGTTACCAGCATCTAATGCCAGTGACGAATTAGTTGAGGGTTACTTTAGGGACATTACATTTGATAGAGATGGAACACATCTTTATGTTACTAGTATTTTCACAAATGAAATTTTAAAATACAATATTGAAACTGAAGAATGGACTGACTTTATAGATATTTCATCAAAAAACAAGCTGAAAAACCCAGACAAGATAATGTGGAAGAATGATGAAAGAGGAAACGCCCAGCTGTTTGTATCTACATATTCCCCAGAAAACATCCTCATCTTTAATGCAGATGGTCACTTTGAGAATACCTTAAAAATTGATCAAACTAAAGATACAATGAAAATTAAAAGCATGATGATTGGTCAAAATAATCATCTGTATGTAACTGCAAATGAGTATAGTGAAACATATGAAATTACGGAAAATCAGTCAACTAAGAAATTTAATTATGGTGGGATTTATCTTGGCATAGTTGACGATGATCCGTTCAATGACGAGTACATACTTAACAACATCAATACAACATCATACAATACTGTAGTCATTTATGATAACCTGTTAGAAAAACCATCTTCAATCATAAATCTTCACGACAATCAAGTTATGGGAATTTTTTACATTCCAGAGATGATTAACTATTTTGTTTCGAGTTTTAGCTTTGTAGAAAACCCGAGTTTGAGCCTGCCAAAAACAGAAAAGAAGGCAGGGTTCTTTAGAGAAATCGAAGGAATTTCTGCCATAGGGCAACTAGAAGTTAATCTAATTGGGGATGATGCAAAGGCAAAATTTAGCGATTTTAACATAGAATATCAGAAAGATGATTACATATCATTACAAAACCCAGAAATAGGCATAATGGCAAAGGGCCCTGAAATAGTGGCCTGTTTTATCAAGGAGGATATCAACTATTGTGATAACGATTCTAGAGCGATAGGAAATCTGGACATAAATTCAGGAGATGAGATATTCTTGGTACGTAATATTGATCTTGATGTGTACGATAAAGTATTGCTATACGACAATACATCAAAGAGAAAAATTGCAGTTGTGAGTTTACACGATGCAGGACCCATCAAAGTAACACCACAATTATTTGTAGAGTGGCTGCAATTGGAATTTACCGCTTTTCCTGTAATGATGTTAACCCTGATTGCCTTTCCTTTAATCATGGATTACATCAGAATAATAATGAAAATTGGAATTCTTTCAACATATGACGCGTTTAAAAAATTGAAAAGGAAAGAAGCGCCTTTGCCTCTGCTATCAACAAATAAAAAAGTAACAATTCTCATTCCAGCTCACAACGAGGAAGCAGGGATTCGGGCAGCAATTGAAGCATCAATAAGAAACACTTACAAAAATAAGGAGATAATCGTAATAGATGATGCATCCAAAGACAATACTTACAAAATTGCAAAAGAATATGCAGACAAAGGTCTCATTAAAGTTCTTCACAGAGAAGAAGCCAGCGGATCAAAAGCTGCTGCACTAAACTATGGGTTTGAATTTGCAACAGGAGATTTTGTCTTATGTATGGATGGCGATACTATTTTAGATTCAAATTCAATAAGTAATGCATTGCGATACTTTGAAAAACGAAATGGCAAATCAGAAAAAAAGAAAGGAGATGAAGTCTTTGCAGTTTCAGGTAATGTTAAAATTCTAAGTGGGGACGGAGGAGTAGAAAACATCCTAACTAGATTCCAGGAATATGAGTATCTATTTGCCATAGAGCTTGGTAGATCATTTACCACAGTATTTAACATGCTTATGATAATTTCTGGAGCCTTTGGTATTTTTAGAAGAGATATTTTTAGTGCGATTGGAAAGTTTGACAAAGATACAATGACAGAGGACTTTGATTTGGCCCTCAAAATACGCAAAAGAAAAGGAAAAATAAAATTTGCTCGGGATTCGATTGCAAGAACTTATTGTCCCAATAACTGGAAAGCATGGAGAGTCCAGAGACGCAGATGGGCTCATGGCCACATATCAACTCTTTACAAACACAGAGACATGTTGCTTAGTTCAAGATTTGCAAGAAAAGACAGGCTAGGTCAAGCAGACATGTGGCTTATGGATGTAATTTTGGTTTTTGTATTCTGGTTTTCCCCAATAATTTTTGTCCCATACTTGATAATTAAGACATTGGAAGGAAATTCACATATAATATTTTACACCCTTGCAGTGATATTTTTGATATATTTGGTGGCTGAAGCAATAGTATTTCTATACGCCGTTTATTCATCTAGAAAATGGAGCAATCTAAAACTGATTTACTTGGTTCCAGCTGTAGCATTTGGCTATAGAATCTTGCTGAAATTTATTGTGTTGCAGGGATACCTAAAAGCCATACGAGGTAAAAAAATTGGTTGGTAAAAAAATAGTACGGCCTTTACAGAATTTTGTATCTCATACTTGATTCTATATTTGCATCATGAATGTTAAACTGGGTTTCACACTTTTGGCATTCATATTTGGACTCTAACTCTCCGAAATAATTTTCACAAGAGGTGCATAGATAATAGTCCTTAAACTCGGCATAGTCAGTTCCCTGCCTACCTAAATTAGTATTGCAAACTCTACATTTGTCCAATTTTGATTCATACAAAAACATTTGGTCACATCTGTAATGATGAATTACTATAGGATACTTTCCAAAATCACTTTTCTTGCAGTGGGGACAGATTGCAGTATTATCTATTTCTACAGAGTTGCATTTTGGACATGTAACTTCTTTAATTTTATCTATAGGAGCAAGTATTTTTTGATCTTCTAATTTTTTTAGGCATTCTTCAATTGAAGTCAGACTTGCATCAATGTTTTCATTTATTCTTTTAAAGCTGATTGTTTTTTTGGATTTGAGTATGGTTTTAACTTTATCAATTAATTCTATGTCCTTTTCTATAACGGGTTTATCTTCTATAACGGGTTTATCTTCTATAACGGGTTTATCTTCTATAACGGGTTTATCTTCTATAACGGGTTTATCTTCTTTCCACAAAATATCAATTTTTTCTTTTAAATTTTGAAAACGTAAGGGTTTTGAAATTGTACAAAATATACCCAAATCAAAAAGATGCTTAATTTCTTTATCATTTTCGGAAAATGCTGTCTCAACAATAATTTTAACATCAGGTTGGATTGCTAATAATTGTTCCACAAGATGACTAATATCCTCACTAATTCTATCATCTATAATTATTGGAACAATTTTGTCAGACTTGATGAGATTTTTGAATAATTTTTCTCCCTCAGTTGCTGTTTGGCATACGTAAATATTTTCAAATCCAAGTTCAGTCAGGTAGTTTTGTAAAGTATTGATAAAGGAGATATTATTTTCAATTATTATTATTTCATTGGTAGAATGTTTGTATTCCTGAAGATACATAATCTGAAGCATATCTTTACTCTCAGCTAAGTTTTTTTCAATATCCATCTCAATATCATTTTTTGTCATGGTACCTACTATTGCCTCTCATTATTTATCATGTATATGGTCTTTGATTTGTTAAATCCTTCTGCATTTAACAAATTGTAGACAATTTATTATGTTTTTAATCTATTGATATATCCTCTCAATTCATTTGTGTTGTTAGAATATTATGGTTAATGACCAAATCATATGATTAAAAGGCGTAAACTGGGTAATAAAACCATCAATTTTTTGTATAGCAATTTTGAAATAGATTGAGTATAAATTCAACTTCAAACATTTAGAAAAGATATGCAGTACAAAGATATGTTAAATTCATTTTTGATAGCAGTTATCTTTTTCTCATTTATTTTTACTCCTTCTTATGGCCTGACTGAATCAATTGATTTATTCGGACAAATCAATTCAGCAGATTTGATTCTAAACGATATTTGGATAGAACCAGAAAATCCAAAAAATGGAGAGCCGATAAGTGTACATGGTTCTGTGTATAATGCAGGAATCATAGCAACTGAGAGAGTTTCAAACGTTGTTACTGTAGGATACCTGATTAACGGAGAACTTGTTGAAATAGACATATTAGAAAATATCACACCAGGAATTGAAAACGGGATAGAGATTGTATCTGGACCAATATTTGATGCAATTCCAGGAAAGTATGTCATTACAGTCATTATTAATTATCACGACAATTTATCACATTTGAGAGATAATCCTAAAAATAACATAGTTCAAAAAATGTTTCAAATAGGAACAGACAAACCATCATTGGTAAATGCCAATATTTCTCAATATTTTGATAACGAGATAAAAAAGCAGAAAATCATAGTACGGGGAGAGATTACAAATATTTTTAATGAAAGATTAAAGAGTCAAAAAATCACTGTAGACATAGAGAAGTTTTTAGTAAAAGAGATAATCACAGACTCAAATGGAAATTTTTCATTTGAGACAGATATGCCATTCAACGAAAATCCAGTTAGAATTTCAGTGTATGGAGAAGGAAATTCTTTTATTCAGAGTTTTTCCCAAATGGTTTTTCCTATCAAACTAGATAAAGATCAATCATCACTTGCTTTAGAAATTCTTTCATATTCATCAAGTAACTTGAGAGATGCCCCATTAACAATGGTTATTTTCCAGGATTCTTATGATAATATATTCAAAAAGATTTCTGTCGATTACAACAACCAAAATTTGATGAATGATGATTTTTTCTTTACCACATTACCTGCAGAGCATGAATACATTGTAGAAGTATACGTTGAAGGGAGATTATTGGATGCATTTCAGAATTACTTTCCAAGCAACACTGTAATTAAAAAAGAAATTTCTATTTCAGAGTCATCTCAAGTGCAATTTAGAATAATCAATGAATTTGGGGAGCCACAAATGGATGTTGTTGTGGATAATTGGGTTTATTCTGCCATTTCAGGCAAAGATGGGTATACACAATGGATTGAAACGCTGCCAAACTTTAATGCTAATGAGCCTTACGTGGCAAAGGCAACCTTTCCAAATGAGGAGGTAATCTGGTCTGAGCCATTTCTGGTAGATAATGAGGAAAAAAGAGTCATTCAGATAATTTACCGAGGTGATGAAAAGTGAATAAGGCACAAATTTTATTGAGTTCTGTTTTAGTGGCTGTTCTTTATTTTGCTGTATCAGGTATTGTTTCTGTGGATGCAGCTAAAACAGGAAGCTATAATTTTTGTACACAGTTTCCTGCATATCCAGAATGTACAGGATGGAGAACAGAGGCCATAACTGATAATTATTGGTTTTGTGATTATATTTATCTGGAAAATCTTTGTGAAAACCCACCTGATGTCAAAAAGAAAATAACACTCAGAGCAGAAGACTACTGCTGTAGATACATAGGACCAGAGCTGCAAAAAGCCAAAAAAGATGATTCTCAAAGTGATGCATCTGGCCAAACTGTGTTTCCTATTGATACAGTAGAATCTGTATCACCATTAATCATATGGACTGACAAGGATCATTATAATTATCGAGACAAGGTAGTCGTTTATGGAAAGTTTGATTTTACAGATCCTTCAATCATACAAAATATAGAAAAGACAGGTTATGAACAAACAGGGGCAAGATCAGATACATCATTTACCGTAGATGTAAAAGTAAATGGAAGATTTGTGTTGCGAGACATTCCTGTAAGCTCAAATGGTTGGTTTACAGCATTTTTCTTTCTAAACAACATTTACAGTTTTTCAACACAAAGTAATCTATTAGAAGTAGATTACATTGTTACAAGCAAAAACATACCGCTTGGAGGCCCAAAAACACATGCTACTTATCAGTTTACCACTGGAGATATTGCAAAAACAGATGACGGTTTTGAGGTATGGATTGATGATTCTTTATTACCCAATAAAATACGCTATGGAGTAAGTGTAAAAAATCCTGAGCGATTCATTGAACTTGCACGTCATGATTTGGTAACATCCAGATTAACAACCCCAGAGGGATATGTAATTCCCATAGAATCTATTTTCACGATTGCCAACATGTCTGCAGAGTATGACGGTTTTGCAGAATATGGGTATGGTACATATGAGATTCAGGTCACATATGGAAACAATACTTCAAAAAGAATATTCCAATATTTTGGCTCTGATTGATTTCCCACATTATTTAATCAAATGATTTTTCATTAAGAGACAAACCAAGAGTAAAAATTCTAAATTAATGTAAAAAATTAAAATAGAGAAATACAGTAATCAGAAAAATTTTGAATTAGCTAAATAATTTCGGTTTTATGATATTTTCATAATTCCTTCTTTGATCAAGAATTGAATTCCCTGAACAAACGAAGAGTCATCTATGGAGCCGTCTGCCCACCATCCTGCATTGTTCTTAATCCAGGATGGAATTACATTTGTTCCAGACTCTCCACCTTGGACAGTTGGAGGAATTTTCATAATTCCTTCTTTGATCAAGAATTGAATTCCCTGAACAAACGAAGAGTCATCTATGGAGCCGTCTGCCCACCATCCTGCATTGTTCTTAATCCAGGATGGAATTACATGGTTAGTTTCAACAATCATAATATCTATGATTTTTCTCTCTCCAGAAAATACCAAAAATGGTTCTGATTTGATTATTTTCTGATCAGGCAAGATTACTTCTGCAATATATGCATCTCCAAAGGTTGTAGGAAGAACATTGATCCAGTCAGTAAAGCCATTTGTAGTTGGAGATGAATAAATCCAGTTTTTGACCAATGCGCCTACAACTGGTAGATTCTGTTCATCATATACCTTGAATCTAATTTGTGCAGTCTCTAGAATTTCCAATTCTTTTGTTAAAACAGAGTTTTCCCTTAATGCTTCCTTTTCAGTTACAAAAAAAAGTCTGCCATTTATGTAAATCTCTGCAAAATAATCATGTCCTGGTGGAAGTGGAATCATGAAAGTGTTTGAATCAAGCAGATTTGTTGGATCAGGTATTATTTTTTTAATTAGATTATCGTAAGAATCTTGAAAAATAACAATATCAAATGTATAATCTTCAAAATTGTATTGATTATTCATATCTGAAATTTTCATTACCATAGATGATGTCATATCTTTTGGAAATGAGTAAAGTATAGAGGAAGTATTAACAGAAGAATATTGAGGATCTCCCTCAAAATAAGCTGCAATTTCAATTACGCCTAAAGAATGAATGGGGTTTGAAAATGAAACTTTTCCATCTTTGTTGGTAGTTAAAGTAAATTCATTGTCAGCAAAATCCAGAATAATTTTTTTATTGCCTAAAGGTTCATTAGTATCAGAATCTAGAAGAGTTGCAGTAATTTTTGGTGTTTGAATTCCTTGAATGAAATATTGTGGAAAAGCATCTAACAGAATCTTTGTAGATTTTAGTGGTTCAATAAAAAAAGTTTTTTCTAGTACATTATCGATTGGGGAATCATACTGATCCTTCAAGGTATCATGATAATCCAGGATAATTTTTATATCATGATTTCCTGTTTCGGCATTCCAAATTGGGTCAGATGAAATTTTTATCTTGTTTCGTAATCCAGGTTGTACATTGCCAATTTCATCAATATGGACTAGATTTCCATCAACAAAATATGCAACAGATATTATGCTTGCCAAAGAGGCAGTGTCAACTATTCCAGCGTTATATACATCTCCAGTTATCGTGATTGGTTGACCTATTTTTGGGTGGGCAGGCTCAATCTGGATATTTTCTATCACCAGCTCAGCATTTCCGGGTAACGCATTTGCTTGCATAAATGGAAATAAGAGAATAAAAGACAGATAGAGTATGATTAGTTTTTTTTTCATTCTAAGCAAAACATAGAATTGAAGGATAACAAACTTTTCGCTTTAATTAGACACATAGAAAGGGGATTATTTCAAAATTGTTTTAGTGTCTATTGAGATCTGTATTTGATAGCGGCACTCTCAAGTGCTTTAATCATCGGAAGTTTTTCTCCAGTCAGGTACAAAACAAGTGCACCGCCTGCAGTACTGATGTGGTTTATTTTTTCTTCCAATCCCTGTTCTTTTAGTGCAGTTGTCAGGTGGCCACCGCTGACAAGTGTAGTTGCCATTGAGTTTGCAACTGCGTCTAGTAAATTTCTTGTTCCATAGCTAAAGTTTTTCTTTTCGAAAAATCCCGCAGGTCCGCTGATAAAAACAGTTCCTGCACTTGAAATTATTTTGGAATAATGCTCAACTGTCTTTGGACCTAGATCATAAATCTTGTCTCCTGTTTGTAGATCTCTTACATCCATTTCTACTCTTTGTCCATCCTTATCAATTGCAACATCTACAGGAGTAGAAAAGACATCAGGATATTCACCTATTAGTGCATGTGCTTTTGCAACTACCTCGTCTTCTCTTTTAATTCCAAGAGGATACTTGACTCTGGCTTGTGCACGCATAAACACATTACCAATCAGGCCTGTCAAGAGTACGTGGTCTGCCCTTCCATTCTTAATTAGCATCTTGATAGCCTCTAGTCTATCAGGAACCTTTGAACCTCCAAGAACTATTACATGAGGTGCCTTTGCAACTGTCATAATCTCATCTAGGTTTCTCACTTCTCTTTCCACGATTCTTCCAGCACATGCAGGTAAGACGTGTGGAAATCCTACAATTGATGGATGAGATCTGTGTGCACTAGGAAAAGAGTCCAACACACATAGATCAAACAGATGCGAAAGTCGTTTTACCATTATCGTGTTTGCGGCATCCTCAGGTGAGAACTCATAATTCTCCTCGGCACATAGTCTGAGATTATCTAAAAGTAAAATTTCACCATCCTTCAAATTTTTTATCTCGTTTTGGGCAGCCTGTCCAATCACATCCTCGACATACTTGATCTTTTTGTTTAGCATCTTTTCTAATACCTTGGCATGTTTGTCCATACCAGTATAGTCATTGTTTCCTACCCTACCCTGGTGTGATGCAATTACAAGTTTAGCTTGATCCAGTGCCTTGATTGTAAGGATTGCTTCCTCAATTCGTTTGGTCCCAGAAATCTCCATCGTTTCTGAATCAATTGGACAATTCATGTCTACTCTCAAAAAGACTGTCTTGCCCTTAAGGTCAAAATCATCTAGTGTGAGTACCTTCACAATTCTTCTATAATTCACTTGGTTAAATTCTTTGAGCCGATCAAAATTTTTTTTCATATAGCCTACGTAAAAAAATAATCCAAAAAACTACATCCATAAATCATTTCAAATCAAAACAATTACTTCTAAAGTGATTCTTACATTAGTGATGCCACATAATCTTAACATGTAGATTAAATCAGTAAATTACCCATGAAAAAACGCTACTTAAAATTAGATAAAATTCAAGTCAAACCATGAAGGCCAAATTTAACGGAAAATGTGTGGAATGCGGAGAGACAATAAAAGTAGGAAAGGAGATTGTAAAAAACTCTAAAGAAAAATGGGTACACAAGGCATGTTCAGACGTGGAAGAAGAATTACCATAATAAATTCACATCAAGAATCACGATGAAGATACAAATTGGTAAAAAATTTTTTAAATCATGATTAAGAATAAAAAAAGAGATGGACTCAAAATTAAGTTTCATGTTTTTTGCAATTATTGCATCAATTACAGTCATGATATTTCCATCAGAGATTCTTGCTCAAACACAGGAATCTGAAAATATTACGATAACTCCAATTAATGAGGAAATAAGCCTACAAAAAACTGTAACTATAATGATTATTCCTGAAGACAATAAACTTCCGTGGGGTACAGTAAAAGGCAAAGCATCAGATTATGTTGAGAGATATCCAGTAATCATTCAATTCTTCAAAGGAGAAGAACCTGTTCATTTTGCACAAGTTGATATGAAGGGAGATGGGTCTTATGAATACAAGTTCAGAGTAAGAAACGTAGACAGTGAAACCGGCGAAGCAGTGAATATTTTTCAGGGACAATATACTGTAAAGATTTTCAAAGTCATTTACAATCAAAGCAATACGGTTTGAATTTGACATAATTTTTTGATTATAATGGATTGGAATAACATTTGCAAATCAGATTTCTATTTCATTTCAAGTCAATGGTAGACCCTCCACAGATTTTGAACTAATCAGATTCTCAGTCATAATTTAGAAATTTTTATGTCTAGGAACGTATTTATTTAAAATTTCAAAAGTGATTCTGATGCCGATTAACAAGGACAAGCTATCTAAAAGAAAAGAGGCCAAGGAACATAATCCAGACTTTATCAGGCCAGAAAGCTGGCGTTACAAGAGACTTCAGACCAACTGGAGAAAACCAAAAGGCATTGATCATCACCAGAGAAAGCAAAAAAGCAGAGGCCGTCCAGGACTTGTTAAGGTTGGATTTGGAGGACCAAAAGAAGCCAGAGGACTGCATCCTTCAGGATATACAGATAATCTGATTCATACAATCAGTGATTTAGAAAAATTAAACCCAAAAACAGATGGAATAAGATTTGGTCATAGTGTTGGTACTAAAAAGAGAAAAGAGATTATTGTAAAAGCGATAGAAAGTAAATTTAAAATTTTCAATGCAAGAGTGAGTGCAAGTGGTAGTAAATCTTAGAGCTAAAAAAAGACTCGTATCACGAGTTACCGGCGTTGGTATTCACAGGGTAAAATTTGATTCGGATCATTTAGATGATGTTGCAGATGCAATCACTAGAGAAAACATACGAAGTCTAATTACTGCAAATACAATCAAAATCAAACCAATAGTTGGAACATCCAAAGGAAGGGCACATACTAAAAAGGCTCAAAGAAACAAGAGAGGTACAAAGCAAGGCTCAAAGCAAGGTAGGAAAGGCGCCAGAGTAGGAAAGAAGGAAATCTACGTTGCAAAAGTTCGCTCACTTAGAAGATTGCTAAAAATTGCTAAAGACAGAAAGGATTTGACAAATCCAGAGTTTTGGGCATTATACAAAAAAGTTGGTGGTAATACTGTAAGAAACAAGGCCCACCTTAGATTACTAATGGAAGAAATTATTGCAAAGAGAAAGAACTAGAATCTATGGATTCTATTTTCCAAATCCAGAATTTTTCCATCTTTGATTTTTATTCCTTCTTTTTCTAGCATGCTAGATTTGGTTTCTACACCATATGCATAACCGCCAATTTTTCCATCAGACTTTACAACTCTATGACACGGTATAATTACAGGGTAGGGGTTTTTGTTCATAATTCTTCCAACTGCCCTTTGACCATTTTTTAGCCCAACTGCTTTTGCCAATTCTCCATATGTAGTAATTTTTCCTTTTGGTACCTCCAATAGTTTTTTGTAAATTTTTTTATCAAAATTCAAAGCTTGATTACCTTAAGATCTGTTTTTTCTAGAAGGTCAATTACTTTTTGTTTGTTAGGCCCCAAGCCTCCCCAATCCAACAGTGCGGTTTTTGCCATTTTATTTTGTTGTAATATATGCTCAAAAAGATCCTTATCGAGGTTGTCAAGTGCATGTTTTGGCATTACTGTTCCAAGCGCAAATTTTCCTTCCAATAACTCGCTAGTAAATTTTTCAGGATAATGAGTCCCGCCAAAACATATTGCCACCGGATTTGACTGGATCATATTTGTCATCACTTTATGGACTAGTTTTGCTACGGAATTACATAGATATTCATCATTCCATTGTTTTTCTGTTGTTCCAATTTCTATAAAGATGGCGGGTTTTTTAAGGGCAGTTGGACCATGATGTGTGGCCTCTATAGTAATTTGAAACTCTGAAAATTGAGATTTATTTTTCCATAGGGTCTGAAGATATTTCTTTTGAAGATCAGGATGAGGGATAGCTACCTGTCTATTATTTCCACCAAATTTTGCTTCAGAAAAATTTCCTGTGCTATGACAAGTAAGAGCTAAAACTCCTGATTCTGCTGCATGTTTTGAAAGGAATACAAATCCATCATAATTGTATTTTTTTTCCAGCCAATCAGCAGAGATTGCAGGAGTTGGTATAATCAATAAATCATAATTTTCTCCGCGATACAGTTCGTTATCTTTTGTCATTTTTTCTGAAAGAAATTTTGCCATGTTATACCCGGCAGGGTCATCACGAAATGCTACAAGGAGTTCCATTAGATAAGAGATATAAGGACACCCTATTAATTTTCAGCAATGAATCCAAGACAGACTTTGAAGAATATGGCAAATACATTAAAAATGGCCAAAAAGCCAGATAGTGATGAATATCAACAGCATCTCAGATTAGTTCTTTTAGGAATTGCAGGTGTTGGAACTATAGGCTTTATAATTCAGTTTGTCTTTTCCGTAATTACGTTTGGTAGATAAAATTGTCTGAGGAACTAAAATCACATCTTTTTGCAATCAGAACCACAGGAGGACAAGAAAAAGTAGTCATGAGGCTACTTGAAGCAAAAGCAAATACCAATCAAATCAACATTCAATCAGTTTTACTTGTAGATAATCTAAAAGGATATGTTGTCATTGAGGCAGTTAATCCAAGTGATGCATACATGGCAGTTGAAGGAATTAGACATATCCGTGGTCAACTCCGAGGAGAATTAGAATTCAAGGACATTGAAGGATATCTGATAAAAAAGTCCACAGTATCACAATTAGCAGTAGATAATGTTGTTGAAATTACCGGAGGACCGTTTAAGGGAATGAAGGCAACTATTACTAGAATTGATCCTGAAAAAGAAGAAGCGACAGTTGTTCTTTTGGATGCATCATATCAACTACCAGTCACAGTAGACGCAAACTATCTCAAATTGTCAAGTGAGACTTAGGAAGGATTAAATTTTTCATATAGAGATGATAAAACATGGGAGAACAAAAAGTATCATCACTTGTAACAGGAGGAGCAGCATCTGCAGGTCCTCCATTGGGTCCAGCTTTAGGTCCACTTGGAGTTAACATCATGGAAGTAATCAGTGCAATCAATGAAAAGACCAAGGATTTTGAGGGTATGAAAGTTCCAGTTACAGTTGTAGTAAACAGTGATACAAAAAAATATGAAATTGAGATTGGCATACCATCTGCTGCAGCATTAATTATGAAAGAGGCAGGAATTCAGAAAGGTTCAGGTGCATCTGGAAGTCAGTGGGCAGGTGATGTTTCAATGGATGCAATTGTCAAAGTTGCAAATACCAAACTAGAAAAATCATATGCATCATCTCTTAAATCAGTGGCAAAAACCATCATAGGAACTTGTCTTGCTTTGGGAGTAAAAATCGAAGGGAAAACACCAAAGGAAATCACTGCTGAAATTAATGAAGGCAAGTGGGACGAAAAATTCCAATAGATATTTTCTAAAGATTCAGAATCAAGCACTATTTTTGGTGAGATAGACAGGATCCTTGTCGGTTTTCTGTAGCTCTACAAACGTTTCAGAATTCTGGATTCCCTCGATTTTTCCAATCTTTTCAATAACTACAGAATGCAAGGCCTCAAGATTTTCAGCATATATCTTTATCATAATATCAAACCTCCCTGTCACCTCTGATATTGAGACCACCTCAGGAGTTTCCATTAGTTTTTTGTGAATTGCATCCTTGAATTTAGGATCCCGGTTTATACCAACAGACGCTTTTACGCCAATGCCTAACAAGGAATCATCAATGACAATTGTAAATTTTTTGATTAACTTCTTTTTTATTAGTCGCTTTATTCTGCTATAGAGAACAGATGCATTGATGCCTAGCTTGTCAGAAAGAATGGGAACTGATATAGAACCGTTTTTTGTCAATTCAAAAAGCAGTTTCATATCCAAGTCATCAAACCGATGCAATACAATCAAAAATAAAATCTGTGAATTAATAAGTGTAGGTTTAGACTATATTTTGCTTTGAAATTACAAAATATCCCCTAAAATATGTAATTTTTTAGAATTAAATGAAAATCAGGAAAATTGATCTCTAAACGATTTTAAGTAGGCTCTCTCGAAATTGTTCGTAATGATTACAGAGGCTCAGCTAGTTGACATAATCAAGGAGGCCAAAAACAGTACCAAACCACGCAAGTTCAAACAAGCTGTGGAAATGATTGTTGTCTTCAAAGATATAGACGTCAAGAAAGGCTTTGCCCTCAATGAAGTAGTCCAACTCCCAAAAACCAATTCGCCTGCAACCGTTTGCGTCATGGCCACAGGAGACATGGGCCAAAAGGCAAAACAAGCAAATGCAGATGCAGTTATCGGGACAGACGAACTAGACAGATTTGCAACAAACAAGAGAGAGTCTAGGAAATTTATTAACAAATATGATTTCTTTTTGGCAGACACACAAGTAATGCCAGTTGTAGGTAAGACCCTTGGTCAACTTTTAGGCCCAAGAGGAAAAATGCCTACACCAGTACCATTTAATGCACCTATCGAATCATTCTTACAAAGATTTAGATCATCAATTAAGGTCAGAGCAAGGGCAACGCTATCATTGTCATGCAAAATTGGAGATGTTGAAATGGAGGATAATGATTTAGCTGTTAATGCACATGCAGTTCTAAGTGCAGTTGAAAAGAAATTACCAAACGGTGAGAAAAATATCAAGAGAGTCATGATAAAAACTACAATGGGCAAAGTCATCAAGCAAGCTGAAGAGGTAAAGAAGAAGCATGCATGAGAACAGAACAGAATACCCAAAAAGAAAAACCCAGATGTACCAACAATTGCAAGAGCTCCCAAAAAAATACAAAGTGTTAGCTCTTGTCAAAATGGAAAAGGTTAGATCATCACAAATTCTTCCACTTAGAAAAGTACTAAAAAACGATGTAGAGTTTGTAAGCATCAAAGATAAGGTTGCTCAAAAGGCACTAGATAGTTTGGACATTCCAGGAATCAAAGACATGGTTGGAGAATTAACTGGGCAATGTATGTTCATGTTTACAAACATGTCACCATTCAAACTCAATGTATTGTTGGCAAAAAACAAGATAATGATGGCAGCAAGAGGTGGAGATATTGCAAGTGTTGACGTAGTTGTAACTGCAAGAAACACGGGAATTGCACCAGGACCAATGCTTACTGAATTCAAGGAGGCAAAAGTTCCAACAAAAATTGATCAAGGTACAATTTGGATTTCAAAAGACACCACTCCTGTTAAGAAAGGAGAGGCAATTAATGAGAAATTAGCAACACTTCTAGGGAAATTAGACATCAAGCCTGTGGAAGCAGGGATTTCACTTTATGCAGCATTAGAGGAAGGCATCAAGTATTCCGAACCAGAGATGGTTATTGATGTAGAGGGCATTAGAAATGAATTTGCCCAGTTACACCAAGAGGCAGTTTCACTATCTATTGAGGCAGCATATGTGACTCCAGAAAATATTTTGCAGATACTTGGCAAGGCCGCACAGTCTGCCCGTTCAGTATCAATTGAGTCAGGATTTATGACTAATGATACAAAAGAGCAGATATTGCAAAAAGCACATGCTCAGGCCCAATCACTGTCAGACCAAGCAAAAGATTACACTCCATCCTAGTCTGCAGTTCCTTTTGCCCTAGGCAGGTTCCAGTTATACTTTATTGCCACCAGTCTCAATCCGGTAGTTAGCACAATTCCTGAAATTGTTGCAAAATATAGTTCTCCTCCAAGATACAAAACTAGGTAAAAAATAGCAATGCCAACAAAACTTGCAGATGCATAGAACTCTTTTACAAAGACTATAGGGACTTGATTCACAAAAACATCCCTCAATATTCCACCACCAACTGCAGTCAACATTCCGGCAAGAACAATTGCAAGAAAGTTCAACCCAACAAGATGATATGCAAACGTAGCGCCAATAATTGCAAACACCCCAAGACCAATTGCATCAAACTTTAAGAACAGATTCCAATGTTTTTTGAGATGAGAGTAAAGAAAGAAAATTGCAAGTCCGGAAACCACAGTGATGACAACATATGCCGGATCGGAAATAGAGTTTGGGAACTGTCCAAGGACGATATCCCTCATAGTCCCACCGGCAACACCAGTAAGAGTTGCAAGCAACAGAATTCCAACAACATCTGATTTGTTTTCTATTGCCTTGAATGCACCAGTAACTGCAAAGGCCATTGTTCCAAACAGGTCTAAAACATAGACAAAGACATCAACTGGAACAGAAAAATCAACCAATCAGATCAAAGATGGTATTATTGCTTATTAACATTGATACTAAAAATATCAAAATTAAGTTTGAAAAAGAAAAGTTGTCTAGCCAAATAAGGAAGATAATCCTTCCATGGCTGCTTCTTCGGACTTGGCTGCGTCGGCTGGTGCTTCTTCTTTCTTTTCTTCAGCGGCTGGTGCTGCTGCAGGTGCTGCTGCAACTGCTACAGGTGCGGCTTTAATTGCGTCTTCAATGTTGATATCAGCTAAAGCGGCCACCAATGCCTTTACTTGTGCGTCATTGACTTCAGCGCCAGAAGCTTTTACGACAGAGCTGATGTTGGCCTCGTTGACTTCTTTTTGTAGCTTGTGAAGAAGTAAAGCAGCATAAACATATTCCATTGTATCGAGAATTTCTTAGGGCATAATATAAAACTATGGCGAAATTACGCCTAGAATCAAAAAACTAGTTTAGTATTTTCAGACTTCGACAGACAGAGTAGAGAGTTCTTTTGAGATGTTTATCAACTAGCGTATCCATTCTGTGTTTTAGTACACGTTTTGCATCATCGCGTTCAGATCCGGGAGGCAAGGAAATTACGTTGTTGATCAATTCAGGTAGAGATTCACGAATCCATCCATCCAACATCGAGTAAACTTTGGGGGGAAGTAAATCACATTTGTCTTTGTCCAGATCCAATACATCAGTAAAATTTTCATGCTCCACACGATACACTAAAGCCAATACCACATTGTCAGGGGTGGGGTGTTCAAGAATTTCCCGTGATCTCTCACCGGTCTTTCCTTGGGCTATCTTGTTTTTCAGACCAACTGGATTAACGATAATGCCATTTACTCCAACCTTTCGTCCGTCAACTCCCGTTACCACGCCAAAGATAAAATCATTGTATTCGCCATTTTTTTTAATTGAAAAAACATGTACGCCTTCTTTTAGAACGGGTTTTTTACCAAACATGAATAGAATGCAATAGACAGTGTATTTAATGTATTATTAATGCGTAGAGTCAATTATCATTTCAGAAATTGGCACATGAGAAATGAAAAATAAGATGGTAGGGATTATTGCATAAAGTTTGCCTGCTCATGTGGCAGGCATTCCTGGTGCAATTCTCCTGAAACTTCATTGATCAGACATCCACACTTTAACTCCACCAGAGGAGTTTGTCCATAATCAGAACCAATCATGAATTGATCTTGTGGAATTTGTTTAAAACCTCTACGAATGATTTGTCTGTGTTTTGAGCAGCATTGCAAGAAGATACGGTCAAGAGACTTGGCTCTAGAATCCATTGTTTTAAGATTTGGCCTGGAAGTACTGTATGCAAAACTGAAGGAAGCAAAGGATTCAGACGAAAGGAAAAAAATCAACGATAATATCAATCGCGTTCATGAAGCAAAATGAATCTCTATAAATTGTGATAGGATCACAGGAGGTCAATTCCTATGGAATTGTCAGATGTTTGTAAGAGTAGAAAGTTTTATTATTTTGTTTAGCCACGCTTCGGCCATGTTAAATTGAGATTTAATCAAACCTTATTTCTATAGTACTTGGTATAGATTTGATGAAAACCTCAACAAGACTCATCACAGCAATGATTGCTGTACTTGTAGTTTCTGTAACTGTGAGTGCACTTTCGGCTGCACCAAATGCCGATGCTCAAGAGGTCACACCATTTCCATCAAGAGAAAAGACAATCTCTGTAACTGGAATGGCAATGGCATCAGTAAAGCCAGATCAGCTTAACATCAGTTTTGGTGTAGAAACTCAGGAGAAGACAGCAAAAGAGGCACTTGATTCAAACTCTATTGCAATGAATGATGCAATTTCAGCAATCAAGAATGCAGGAATTCCTGAATCAGAGATTGGAACCTCTTCGTTTAACATCTATCCTGTATATGATTCCTATGAAGACAAGTTAACCGGAAGATGGACCCAGGAGCTTATAGGCTACAGAGTATCTAACATCGTGACAGTAGAGACTGGAAAACTAGACAGCGCAGCTGCCATTATTGACAACGCAGTAAATGCAGGAGTGAACAGAGTAGACAGTGTTTACTTTTCATTGTCCCCTGCAACAAACCAGAAACTAAAAGATGATTTGCTAGAAAAGGCAGTCAGTAACGCAAAGACAAGAGCAGAAAAGGCGTTAGCCCCACTGGATCACAAGATAATCGGAGTAAAGACGGTATCTTTGAATGAATTTGCAATGCCATATCCAACTCCAATGTACAAGGGAGTTGCATTTGACATGATGGAATCTGCAAGAGCACCAACACCAGTATTCTCCTCTGATCAAGATGTAAGTACAAGTGCCAACGTTGTATTCATTATAGGAAGCAACTAGGACTTTTTTTCTTTTTATTTTTTGTAAAGATAATTTCTACAAATGCAGTTGTGAGATATCCTTGTAGATGAAATATACATTGAGACTGTTTTGATCTACAGCATTACAATTCTTCAAATTGTCTCAAAATGTGTTTTGTGATTTAGGTTTCTTACAATCTCTGAACACAGTTTGAAAAGTATACTGATACTTTTCACAACGTTAATTCTTAATATCGGTCAAAAACAGGCTCTTCGTTGGATAAAAAAGAAATTCTAAAGGAATTTTCCTCAGATCCTGAAAGATACTACAAGGTGAAACTGTTTGAGGAGCAGGGGTTTGTCAGAAAATCATGCTCAAAGTGTGGTAGGTTTTTCTGGACTTTGGATTCTGGCAGAAACTTGTGTCCAGATGATGCAGATGACACTTATTCATTCATTGGAGAGCCACCAACATCAAAGAGATTCGACTATACCCAAGCTTGGAAGGAAGTAGAATCATTTTTTGTAAAAAATGGACATTCATCTGTTTCAAGATATCCAGTGGTTTGCAGATGGCGTGATGATCTTTACTTTACTATTGCATCAATTGTTGACTTTCAAAGAGTGATGGGCTCAAAAGTTGTTTTTGAGTTTCCGGCAAATCCGTTGGTTGTTCCACAGACATGTTTGCGTTTTAAGGATTTAGAAAATGTGGGTGTCACTGGCAGACACTTTTCAAGCTTCTGTATGATTGGCCAGCATAGCATTCCAAACTCTGAAGGGTACTGGAAGGATCAATGCGTTGATCTGGACTTTAGATTACTGACAGATCAGTTTGGAATCAAAAAAGAAGAGGTAGTATTTGTCGAAGACGTGTGGGCAGGTGGTGGCTCATTTGGTTCTTCATTAGAGTATTTTGTGAGGGGTTTGGAATTGGGAAATGCAGTGTTTACAGAGTTTCAAGGAGAGCTGGGAAAACACACAACACTTGACCAGAAGATAATTGACATGGGGGCAGGACTGGAAAGATTTGCATGGATTACAATGGGGACTCCCACTGCATATGACTGCTGTTTTGGTCCAATAAATCAAAAGCTGTTTGAAAAGATTGGGATTGATTCAGATTCTGAAATTCTTAGAAGATACTTTACAGAGATTGCAAAGGCACTTGAGAACTTTGATGATCTTAATGATGTCAGACGTTATGCAGTAAAGCAGTCAGGACTAACAGAGAATCAGGTAAACAAAATGATCATGCCACTTGAGGGAATGTATCTCATTGCAGACCACCTTAGAACTCTGATTTTTGCAATATCAGATGGTGCGCTTCCAAGCAACGTTGGGGGCGGATATAATCTTAGAATGATGCTTCGAAGAATTAACGGAACCATCAACAGGCTAAACTTGAAACTTGACATTGATGACTTGATTGATACCCACATTGAATACCTCAAAGACACGTATCCTGAACTTGACTCAAAGCGAGAGGATGTCAAGAAGATACTAAAGATAGAATCAGAAAGATACGAGGAATCAAAGAGCAGAATGAAAAAGATAGCAGACAGAGTAAAGGAGAAGGGCAATGCTCCAACAGTTGATGACCTAATCACACTTTACGAGTCAGATGGCGTGACTCCGGACTATCTCAAAGAGGTGGATGCAATAAGCGAGATTCCATCTACATTTTATTCCAGGCTCTCTGACTTGCACCAGTCAGAAAAGAAAAAAGAGATAGAAAAACTTCCACTCGAAGGGCTATTAGAGACTGAGACCCTGTTTTACAGAGATGACCCGATGGAGTTTGATGCCAAGGTTCTCAAGGTGTTTGGGGATTATGTGGTATTAGACAGGACTTCGTTTTATGCAAGAGGAGGTGGACAAGAACCAGACCATGGAACCATTGCAGGATTTAGTGTGATTGATGTGGACAAGCATGCAAACATTATAGTTCACAAGCTGAAAGGCGGAGTGCCAAAAGATGGAGAGACAGTATCATGCAAGGTAGATTCGACCAGAAGAACAAACATAACTAAAAACCACACCAGCACCCACATACTTAACGCATCATCTCGAAATGTCCTGGGTTCATGGGTTTGGCAGCACTCTGCATTCAAGGAAGATGATCATGCAAGGTTGGATATCACTCACCACTCATCACTTACAGACGAGCAGGTAAAACAGATTGAGGAAGCTGCAAATAATATGGTAAAGAAAGACTATCCTGTAACAATTCAGTACTTTGATCGTGGAACAGCAGAGCAAAAGTACGGCTTTAGGATTTACCAGGGAGGAGTCGTCCCTGTCAAGGCAGTAAGAATCGTTTCAATTGAGGACAAGGACATTGAAGCCTGTGGTGGGACACATGTAAAGAAAACTGGCGAGATTGAACTAATAAAAATTACAAAGACAAAGAGAATTCAGGACGGGGTAGTTCGACTGGAATTTGTATCAGGGCCTACTGCATTTGAGTATGTAAAGAAACAGCAAGTCGAGTCTGCAAGACAAAAAGAGATGGATGCAGAAAAAGAGAGAACAGAAAGAGAGAGAGAGCAACGAAAACAAAAGGCAAGAGAAAAGATGCCGATATTGCTGGAGAAGATTTTATCTGGAGAGTCTGGTGCTCTAGAAGAGATTCAGGTCAGAGACAAGCTATGCTTTACATCAAGTGATCAGTACGATGAGTTTTTCCACATGAACTTTGGCAAAAAGCTGGTCAAAAAGGATTCAAAGGCAGCATACTGTAGCATATTTGAGGTAGGTCCTACAGTTCGCGTCATAGCATACTGCGGGACAGAATCAGGCAGAAACGCAGGGGACATTGTACGTGATATAGCCTCAGTTTTGGGCGGCTCTGGTGGCGGGGATGCAAGGTTTGCCCAAGGCGGAGGAAAAGACACATCTAAAAAAGACCATGCAATAGCCAAGGCAAAATCAATGATTTTAGGATAATGACATGGTAAACTGGAACGAGATAGAATCAAAGTGGAGAGCAAGGTGGCAAGAGAATCGCGACTTTGAGACAAATCCAAATGATTTGGAAAAAAAATTCATCACAGTGGCTTATCCATATCCAAACTCACCCCAGCACATAGGACATGGTAGGACATACACTCTGGCTGATGTTCATGCAAGGTTTTACAGAATGCAGGGATTCAATGTACTGTTTCCAATGGGATTTCATTATACTGGCACCCCGATACTCGGGATGGCAAAAAGGGTAGAGTCTGGAGACAAGGAGATACTTGATGGATTGCTAAATATCTACCATGTACCAGAAGAGGATATCAAGACATTTGTCGAGCCAATAAAGATTGCAGACTATTTTCATCAAGAGATAAAGACTGGAATGATAGAGATGGGCTACTCTATTGACTGGCGGAGGGAATTTACAACAATTGATCCTGCATACCAGAAATTCATAGAGTGGCAAATCAACATACTAAAAGAGAAAAACTTGATCATACAGGGCTCCCATCCTGTAGGTTGGTGTCCACGTGATCAGAATCCGGTCTCGCAGCATGATACGCTGGGAGACGTAGAGCCGGACTTTACTGAGTACATTTTAATCAAGTTCAGATTTGGGGATTATATCATTCCGACTGCAACTCTGCGTCCTGAGACAATCTTTGGGGTGACAAACCTTTGGGTAAACCCCCAAACAATCTACAAAAAGATTACAGTTGATGGTGAGAGATGGATAGTGTCTGCAGAGTGTGCACACAAGCTGGAATTTCTGGACAAGGAGATTGTTTATGATGGTGAGATTCCAGGCTCAGAACTGGTTGGAAAGCATGTAGTCATCCCCCATCGCAACGAGTCAGTTCCAATGCTAGAGGCAAGCTTTGTAGAGTCATCTACTGGGACGGGTCTTGTTATGTCAGTTCCAGCTCATGCCCCCTTTGACTACCAGGCACTAGAAGACCTAAAGAAGAAGGGCCATGAGTTGGCATCACAAATTGTTCCCATCTCAATAATCAGCACGGAAGGGTATGGAGAGTTTTCAGCAAAAGAGGCCTGTGAAAAATTTGGTGTGACAAACCAGGACGACCCAAAACTTGAAGAGGCGACAACTGAGATTTATGGTAAAGAGTTCTACGGTGGTATTCTCAAAGGTAATTGTGACAGGTTTGCAGGAAAGAAGGTGTCAGATGCAAAAGACATTATCAAGGAATGGCTAGATGAGAAAAAGTATTCTGATATTTTGCTAGAGCTGACAAACTCTCCTGTAAGATGTCGTTGTGGGACAGAGTGTGTTGTAAAGATTCTCTCAAACCAGTGGTTTTTGAATTATGGGGACAAGGACTGGAAGGAAAAGGCAAACAAGTGTTTAGATGAGATGAGCATCCTGCCAGCAGAGATTGTCAACGAGTTTCATTATGTCGTAGGATGGCTGCGGGAGAGGGCATGTGCAAGGCAGCACGGTCTTGGGACAAAACTTCCCTGGGACAAGAACTGGATTGTTGAGAGCCTTTCAGACTCTGTAATTTACATGGCGTTTTATACAATTGCCAGATTTGTAAAGGACGGGACGATAAAGCCTGAGAACCTATCAAAAGAGTTTTTTGACTATGTCTTTTTGGGCGATGGCTCACCAGACAAGGTTTCAGGTATTTCATCTGATATGGTAGAAAAAATAAGAAAAGAGTTTTGCTATTTTTATCCGGTGGACTCTAGGCACTCTGGCCGCGACCTTGTTCCAAACCACCTTACATTTTTTGTTTTGAATCATGTTGCAATATTTCCAGAGAAGCAATGGCCGCAGCAAATTGTTGTCAATGGTTCAGTACTCATGGATGGCAAAAAGATGTCAAAGAGTATGGGAAACATTATTCCACTGCGACAGGCAATAAGGGATTACGGCGCAGATCCCATCAGGCTTGCAATTATCATATCAGCTGAGCTATTACAGGATGCTGACTTTAATTTGGAATCAGTCTCTGGAATCAAGCACAAGCTGGAATCCATTCTGGTGGAGTGCGACAAGCTAAAAGAAGAAGAGATCATCATGCATGCAGAAGATAGATGGATACAGAGCAGGCTGCAGCAGCTTGTTGCAAATGTCACTGGCAGTATTGAGAAGATGCGATTGCGAGAGGCCTTGCATGACATTTTGTTTGCATTTGAGGGAAACCTGCACTGGTATCTCAAGCGTGCAGAAGCAAAAGGCAGAGACGACTATCAGGGGATGCTGTACCAGATATGCAGCAGCCGCGTAAAGATGCTGTCTCCGTTTGCGCCACACATTGCAGAAGAGATGTGGGAGAGGCTTGGCAACTCTGAGTTAGTATCAAAGTCTAGCTGGCCATCGGTTACCTTGGATGAAATTGATTCAGAGTCCATCCAGTCCGAAGACCTACTAAAGTCAGTCATGGATGACATTTCAAACATTCTCAAGGTCACAAAGATCACTCCAAAAAAGATTACAATATACACTGCTGACTCTTTCAAGTCAAGGGCATATCGTGCCGTTTTGGAAAAGGTGATGGAAGGCAAAACAAACATGGGTGAGATTATGAAGGAGCTAATGGCAGATCCTGAAACATCTGAGATTAAAAAGAATCCTGACTTTGTCCAAAAGACCATAAAGGATATTCTCTCAGAGCCCACCGAGATCAGAAAGACAAAGCTTGAAACAAGAGAATTTGATGAAAAAAAGTTTCTTTCTAATGAGCTTGTATCAATTGCAAAAAAGGACTTTGGTGTTGAGGTTTCTGTGTTTGCAGAGGATGATTCAGATATTTATGACCCAAAGGGAAAGGCAAGACACGCAAGGCCCTTCAAGCCTGCCATACTTATTGAATAAGCCATCAGTGCAGATCTTACAATCTAAGTACGGTGAAAAATAACATGTTTTATTTTGTTCCTTTAGAAGATTTTTGTGGTTCAAATTTGAATGGGAGCACAACGTGTATGGGGATATAGTTAGTGATGTGTTTATCATACCCACGTGTAATTTTTTTTTGATGAATCTGTTTTATTAAAAAAATCAGCGAATCTAATCTTTTTTAATTTCATTTTTTGATTTGAAATTGATTCTTTCTCAAAACAATCACTGATGCAATTAACTTCCCACCATAGGATTAATTATGAATAAATGTCATTATACATAGAAAAGTAAAAAGAAATGTATGGGTTTTGAATTATTTATGCAGATTTATCAACAGATACAAGAAATTTTAGCCGATAACACATTTCAAGATTATGGGATAATTGGATTATTTCTAAATTCTTTTTTGTCAGCTACTGCAATTCCCTTACCTACCGAAATTCTGACTTCAGCTTTGCTGCTAGGTGGAGAAAATCAAATTCTAGTTGGGATAGCATTAGTTTTGGGCTCTGCAATCGGAGGAGTGTTGAATTATTTTATTGGGTTTGGTGGAAACACGCTGATTACAAAATTCAAGAAAAAGAAAGATCAAAAGGAGGCTAAGCAGAAAAACAGAGACAGCAAACTACTTGA